>NZ_JAVFVX010000197.1:0-7453 GCF_033441795.1 Streptomyces sp. ADMS
CGGTGGCCTGGTGCTCCCAGGTGATGATGCCGTCCTTGACGTACACCATCCACGAGCAGGAGCCGGTGCAGATCACCCCGTGGGTGGGGCGTGCGACCTTGTCGTGCGACCACCGGTCATGGTGGAAACCCTCCCACTTCGGGTCGCCTGCGCCGAACACGGCGCGTCCGTCGGCCGACACCTCACGGCGGGTCGGCACACTCGGAGTGAGCGCCCGTCAGCCGGCCGAGCGCCCACGCCGCTCCCGAGACGCCCGCTCCCGCTCATCTGGTCCTGGGTTCGCCCGTCTCGGGCTGCCCCAGGTGGGAGGCGAGGACGGCGGCCTGTACCCGGCGCTGCACACCCAGTTTGGCCAGCAGCCGGGAGATGTGGTTCTTGACGGTCTTCTCCGACAGGTAGAGCTTCTTGCCGATCTCGCGGTTGGTGAGGCCGTCGCCGATCAGAGCCAGGATGTCCCGCTCCCGCGGCGACAGGCTCGCCAGCTCGGACGGCACGGCGGGGGTCTCCGCGGGGTCGGCCCGCAGCGAGCGCATCAGGCGGGCCGTGGTCGCGGGGTCCAGCATCGACTGGCCCGAGGCCACCGTGCGGACCGCCGAGACGAGGTCGGAGCCCTTGATCTGCTTGAGGACGTAACCGGAGGCCCCGGCCATGATCGCGTCGAGCAGAGCCTCCTCGTCGTCGAACGAGGTCAGCATCAGACAGGCCAGCTCCGGCATCTGGCTGCGCAGTTCCCGGCAGACCGAGATGCCGTCCCCGTCCGGCAGACGCACGTCGAGGACGGCGACGTCGGGGCGCAGCGCGGGGCCCCGGGCGAGCGCGTGGTCGACGGTACCGGCGTCGCCGATCACCGAGATATCGGGTTCGGCGTCGAGCAGATCGGCCAGTCCGCGGCGTACGACCTCGTGGTCGTCGAGCAGGAACACCCGGATCGGGTTCTGCTCGGTGAAGGCGCGTGGCTCTGGCATGGTGACCCCTCGTTCCCCGGCGGAGGACAGACTGCGGGCTGTCCATGCTGCCGATCATCACGCGCCCGGGCCGAATGCACTAGGGCCGACCGGCCCCACACCCCGGCACGAAGCCCCCCCCCGACAGGCCCAGGGCGCGGGACAAATGACCGTGCGGGCGGCCTGAGCTGCGCCCTTTTGCCGGAGGGGGCCGCAGAGCCACAGTGCCTGCCGGGACCGGGCGTGGCCGCCTGGTCCCGGCAGGTTCAGGGAGAGTCGACGTTCTCGGAGTCGCCGGCGGGCGCTTCCCTCGGCTCTGCGCGTCCGGTGAGGTCGAACCTCACGTCCACGACCCCCTCGACCGCGCGGACCAGCCGTGCTGCCACGGGCACCAGGGAGGTGTCCCGGACCTGGCCGACGAGCTCCACGACGCCGTCCCGCACGTGCACGCGTACGCTCGAGTCCGGCACGGGGAACAGGCAGGACACGACGTCGCGCCGTACCTCCCCGGCGATCTCCTCGTCGGTGCGCAGGAAGACCTTGAGCAGGTCGGCACGGCTGACGACGCCCTTGAGCCGACCCGCGGCGTCGACCACGAAGAGCCTCTTGACCTTCGCCCGGGCCATGGTGCGGGCCGCCTGGGCGAGTGTGGCGTCCGGGCGGACGGTGAGGGCGGGGGAGGTCATGAGTTCCTCCGCGGTGACCGCGCCGGCCTTCTCCAGGTCGGACAGGCGGCGCAGCTGGGTGTACCGGTCGGGGTCGCTGTCGCGGAACTCCTCCTTGGGCAGGAGATCCGCTTCGGAGACCACGCCGACGACCCGGCCCCCGCCCTCGACGACGGGCAGGGCGCTGACCTTCCGGTCCTGCATCAGCTGCACGATCTCCTTGAAGGCCGCCCCGTGACCGACTGCGGCGACCGTGTGGGTCATGACATCGCTGACGATGTGCGGGGTGCCGTGCATGGTCACTCCTTGGTCACGTGTTCGGGTCAGATGGCGCTTCCGGCGCCGTACGGGGCGTACAGATCGAGGAGGCGGGTCCTGGCCGCGCGAAGACGGTGGGCGAGTACCCCACCCACCCACTGGGCGACGTCGTTGCCCAGGGCCGCGTCCTCCTGGCACATGGACCGGGCGGCTGTGGCGTCGAACTCGTAGGCCCGCACCGGCGTGGTCGCCGCGGCGCCCAGATGCCAGACGTGCGGAGTGAAGAGCCAGGACCAGCCGACCAGTTCGTTGGGCCCGAGGCTCTCGATGACAGCCGCCCGACGGCCCGGCACACGCATGTCGAGCTCGATCCTGCCGCTGCGGATGATCCAGAAGCGGTCGGCGTGTCCACCCTCGTCGAACAGACGTGTTCCCTGGGGGATGGACACATCCCGGGCGACGCGCATGAGCTGCTGACGGTGTTCGGCGGACAGCGCGCGCAGCACCCTGGGGCCGGGGGCGGGGGAAGCGTTCATGGTGTGCCTCCGCAACGGGGTGTACGGACTTCCAGGGCCAGCCTGTGCCGGACTCTCCGGGCAGACCATGGGCCACCCGGCCCATCGAGCGCGCCATACGGCACCGACGGGGTAACTTCCGGTGCTGCGGTGAGAGCGGCCGCGACCCTCGCGGCCCGTCGGCGCCTGCCCTTGCCGTATGGGCCTCCGCACGCCCGGTCCATCGGAAGTCCGGGCGCCGACGAGGCTCAGGAGCACGCCACTCACCTTGCGGCCACCGCGAGTCGGGGCTGCACGGGCCTCTCGGACCGGGACCTTCGGGACCCCGGCGGGGTCCGGGTGGCCGCTGCCCTGATCCGGCGGGGCGCGGAAGCATCGTTCGAAAATCGCCCCGTCCGCAGCAACCCGCACAAGGAGCACGGTCATGCCCAGGACGCTCGGTCCCCCGGCCGGGTCCGCGCTGGTGACCGGGACCGTCATCGGCACGGGAGTCTTCGCCCCGCCCTCCGCGCTCGCCCGGTACGGGCCGGTCGCGCTGGTCGTCCTCGTCGTCGTGACGCCGGGCGCGCCGGTGCTCGCGCCGGCCTTCGGTGCGCTGTCGAAGCGGGTGCCGTGCCGGCGGGGGGCCGTACGTCTGTGCCGTCGGAGCGTTCCAGGTGTCGCTGCTGCCATACCAGGTCGACGGGAGGACGCAGGCTGTCACCGGCAACGCGGACGTCAAGTCCGCGCACTGCCTGCAGGCCCTGCACGACCGCCGCACCCGCCTCGGTCCGGACCTCTTCGACCGGGCCGGGAACCGGCCGCACACCATCAAGGCCGTACTCGCCGCCACCCTGGAGGACTGAAGCCATGCGTATCGTCGTCGCCCTCGGCGGCAACGCCCTGCTGCACCGCGGTGAACGCCCCGAGGCCGCTGTCCAGCAGGCCAACATCGACCGGGTCGCCACCGCCCTGGCCGCCCTGGCCCACGAGCACGACATCGTCCTCACCCACGGCAACGGCCCCCAGATCGGTCTGCTCGCCGCGGAGAGCGCGGCCGACCCCGGCCTCAGCGCCCCCTGTCCGCTCCATCTGCTCGGCGCCCAGACGCAGGGCATGATCGGCTCGCTGCTGGCCTGCACACTGCACGACGTCCTTCCCGGCCGCCCCATCGTCACCCTCGTCACCCATACCCTCGTACGGTCCGACGACCCGGCGTTCGCCCGGCCCGCCAAGTTCGTCGGCCAGGTCTACCCCCGGGAGGTGGCCGGCGTCCTCGCCCGCAGGCGCGGCTGGCACGTCGCGCAGGACACCACCGGCTGGCGCCGCGTCGTCCCCTCTCCTGCGCCCGAACGGATCCTGGAGACCGACACCGTCCACGAACTGCTGAACAGCGGCACCCTCGTGATCTGCGCGGGTGGCGGAGGCGTTCCCGTCACCGCGGACCACGGCACCGGCGCGTTGACGGGCCGGGAGGCCGTCATCGACAAGGACCTCACGGCCGCCCTGCTCGCCGAGGACCTGAAGGCCGACTTCCTGCTCATCCTCACCGACGTGCCGTGCGTGTACGAGGACTACGGGACCCCCGCCCAGCAGCCCGTCCTCGACGCCACCCCCACCGAGCTGCGCCGCAGGGGTTTCCCGGCGAACTCCATGGGACCGAAGGCCGAGGCCGCCGCCCGGTTCGTCGAACGGACCGGAGGGCTCGCCGCCATCGGAGCCCTGGACGCGGCGTACGAGATGGTGCACGGGCGCTCGGGCACCCTGATCCGCCCGGATCTCACGGTCGACTGACGGGCAGGTTCGGGCAGCGGCAGGGCCGTCCGGCCCTCGGTGCCCGGGGCCGAACGGCCGGCCCGTGGGCGCTGTCCGGCACTCCCCGTGACCACAGCGGACGACGAGTATCGAGTGCAGGACACGAACCCAGGAGAGGAACGGCGATGACCACAACCGTGACAGTCGGCGACCGGGTCACCACACCCTGGCGAGGCTTTGCCGGGAGCCGCTGGCACGAGCTGATCGACGTGCGCGACTTCATCCAGGCCAACTACACGCCGTACGAGGGCGACGCGTCGTTCCTGACCGGCCCCACGGACCGTACCCGGGCCGTCTGGGAGAAGGTCAGCTCGCTGTTCCCCGAGGAGCGTGCCCGGGGCATCCTCGACGTGGACGTCACGACACCCTCGACGATCACCTCGCACGCGCCCGGCTGGATCGACCGCGACCGCGAACTGATCGTCGGCCTGCAGACGGACGCCCCGCTGAAGCGGGCGATCATGCCCAACGGCGGGCTGCGCATGGTGGAGAACGGTCTGAAGGCGTACGGCTATGAAGCCGACCCGTTCGTGACGAAGGTGTTCGGGACCTACCGCAAGACCCACAACGACGGTGTCTTCGACGCGTACACCCCCGAGATGCGGACCGCCCGCAAGGTCGGCATCATCACCGGGCTGCCGGACGCCTACGGCCGGGGCCGGATCATCGGCGACTACCGGCGCGTCGCCCTGTACGGCACGGACCGGCTGATCGAGGCCAAGCGCGCCGAGAAGGCCGTGCTGGACGGCCGGCCGTCGACCGAGCACGTCATCCGCGACCGCGAGGAACTCGCCGAGCAGATAAGGGCGTTGGGCGAGCTCGCGGAGATGGCGGGCTCGTACGGCTGTGACGTCTCCCGACCGGCCGCCACCGCGCACGAGGCGGTGCAGTGGCTCTACCTGGGCTACCTCGCCGCGGTGAAGGAGCAGAACGGCGCCGCGATGTCGCTGGGCCGCACCTCCACCTTCCTTGACGTCTACCTCCAGCGGGACCTGGACGAGGGGAGCCTCGACGAGGCCCGTGCCCAGGAGCTGATCGACGACTTCGTGATCAAGCTGCGGATCGTACGGTTCCTGCGCACCCCGGAGTACGACGCGTTGTTCTCCGGCGACCCGACCTGGGTGACCGAGTCCATCGGCGGCATCGGACACGACGGCCGCACACTGGTCACCCGCACCTCCTTCCGCTTCCTGCAGACGCTCTACAACCTCGGCCCGGCCCCCGAACCCAACCTCACCGTGCTGTGGTCGCCCCGACTGCCCGCCGGCTTCAAGGAGTTCTGCGCCCAGGCGTCCATCGACACCAGCGCTGTCCAGTACGAGTCCGACGACCTGATGCGCCCTCGCACCGGCGACGACACCGCGATCGCCTGCTGCGTCTCCGCCATGGCGGTGGGCAAGGAGATGCAGTTCTTCGGAGCGCGCGTCAATCTCGCCAAGGCCCTGCTCTACGCCGTCAACGGCGGCCGCGACGAGATGACCGGCGAACAGGTCACCCCCGAGGCGCCGCCTCTGGCCGGCGAGTACCTGGACTACGAGGAGTTGTCGGCGGCGTACGACCGCGTCCTGGACTGGCTGGCGGAGACATATGTCAACACGCTCAACGTCATCCACTACATGCACGACAAGTACGCCTACGAGCGCATCGAGATGGCGCTGCACAACCACCCCGTGCACCGCTACATGGCCTGCGGCGTCGCCGGGCTCTCCGTCGCCGCCGACAGCCTGTCCGCTGTCAAGTACGCCCGGGTGAAGGTGATCCGGGACGCGACCGGGCTGGCCGTCGACTTCCTGACCGAGGGCGAGTTCCCGGCGTACGGCAACAACGACGACCGCGCGGACGCCCTCGCCGTCGGGCTGGTGGAGTCCTTCATGGCGAAGGTGCGCGAGCACCCCACCTACCGCAACGCCGAACACACCCAGTCGGTACTGACCATCACCTCGAACGTCGTCTACGGCAAGCACACCGGCAACACCCCCGACGGCCGGCGCGCCGGAGAACCCTTCGCGCCCGGCGCCAACCCGATGAACGGCCGTGACCGCCACGGGGTCGCCGCCTCCGCGCTGTCGGTCGCCAAACTCCCCTACGAGCAGGCCCGCGACGGCATCTCACTGACCACGACCATCACCCCCGAGGGACTGGGCCACGCCCCCGAGGAGCGCGCGGGCCACCTGGTGGGCATCCTCGACGCCTACACGGCATCCGGCGGCTTCCACATGAACGTCAACGTGCTGAACCGGGATGTGCTGGAGGACGCGATGGAACACCCGGAGAAGTACCCCGAGCTGACCATCCGGGTGTCGGGATATGCCGTCAACTTCGTCCGTCTGACCCGCGAGCAGCAACTCGACGTGATCAGCCGCACCTTCCACGGATCGCTGTGAAGGCGACGACGCTGAAGGCGCCCATTGGCCGGATCCACTCCTGGGACCTGTCCACCGGCGTGGACGGTCCCGGGACCCGGTTCGTCCTCTTCCTCAGCGGCTGCCCGCTGCGCTGCCTGTACTGCGCCAACCCCGACACCTGGCACATGCGGGACGGCCGGGAGGCCACTGTCGACGAGGTGATGACGGAGATCGGGAAATACCGTGCCTTCGTCACCACGGCAGGGGGAGGGGTCACCCTCACCGGCGGCGAGGCACTCCTCCAACCCGCCTTCACCGCCGCCGTGCTGCGCCGCTGCAAGGAGGCAGGACTGCACACCGCCCTGGACACGTCCGGCTTTCTCGGTGCCCGCGCCACCGACGAACTCCTCGCCGACACCGACCTGGTACTGCTCGACATCAAGGCCTTCGACATCGGCACCTACCAGAACCTGACCGGCGGACGGCTTTCTCCCACGCTCAGTTTCGCGACCCGCCTGGACCGCCTCGGTGTCCCGATGTGGATCCGCTATGTGCTGGTCCCCGGCTGGACGGACGATCCGCGGTCCGTGGACGCCCTGGCCCGTTTCGCCGCGGAGCTCGGCACGGTCGAGCGGGTCGACGTACTGCCCTTCCACAAACTCGGAGCCTCGAAGTACGAGGCCCTCGGCATCCCCTTCCCGCTGCGCGACACCCCGGTTCCCGACCCGGCCCTGATCGACAGCGTCCGCGAGCGCTTCAGGGAGCGGGGCGTGCCCGCCTACTGACGGGCGGGCCACGAAGGGTGCGCGGCCACCGTCACTCCGGCGCGCGCCCGCGTGCCCGGCGTACCGCGCTGACCCGACGGCCCCGGCAAACAGGGACGTTCGGCCCCGTGGTCGCGGACCTTCGGCATCCGGCGTCGCGCGCCCCCT
>NZ_JAVFVX010000198.1:0-7430 GCF_033441795.1 Streptomyces sp. ADMS
CGGGTCGACGCCGAGGACGTCGATGCCTTCGCCTCGGCACTGCACCGGCCTCCACACGACCTGGCTCCGCTGCTCGGCATGGAATTCACCGGCCGGGTGAGGGCGGTGCCCGAGGGGCGGATCGTCCTCGCCGGAGAGCCGCTGCTGGAGGTGACCGCTCCGCTGCCGCAGGCGCAGCTGGTGGAGACCTACGTGCTCAACCAGGTCAGCCACCAGACGACGATCGCCTCGAAGGCCGCACGGTGCGTTCTGGCAGCGCAGGGACACCCGGTGGTGGACTTCTCCCTCCGGCGTACCCACGGCCCCCAGGCGGGTTACCAGGCCGCCCGGCTGAGCGCGGTGGTCGGTTTCGCCGGAACGAGCAACGTCGCCGCGGCCGCCGCCGAGGGGCTGCCGGCCGTCGGCACGATGGCCCACTCGTACATCGAGGCGTTCGGGACGGAGGAGGCGGCCTTCCGCGGCTTCGCCCGCGCCCATCCGGGCCCGGTGACGCTCCTGGTCGACACCTACGACACCGAGGCGGGGGTCCGGGTCGCGGCGCGGGTGCTCCGGGACCTGGACCGTGGGCCCGGCTCGGCCGTACGGCTGGACAGCGGCGACCTCGGAGCCCTGGCGCTGCGGGCGCGTGCCCTCCTCGACGCGGCCGGACTGCCGGACGTACGGATCGTCGCCAGCGGAGGACTCGACGAGTACTCCGTGGACGAACTGGTCCGCTCCGGAGCACCCATCGACGTCTACGCCGTCGGCACCCGCGTCGGAGTCTCGGCCGATGCCCCGTTCCTCGACTCCGCGTACAAGATGGTCGAGTACGACGGCCGGCCGGTCATGAAGCTCTCCTCGGCCAAGGTGACCGCTCCCGGGCAGAAACAGGTGTTCCGCCGCCCCGGATACGCAGACGTGATCGGGCTCCGCGATGAGCAGCCCCCCGACGACAGCCTGCCGCTGCTGGAGACGGCGATGCGGGACGGGAGACGCACCGTCCAACGCCCCGATCTGCCGGAGATGGCAGGGAGGTTCGCCGCGGACCTGGCCGGGCTCCCGCCTGCGGCACGCCGGATCCGAAACCCCGTCGCGCCACGGGCGGCGACCTCGGGGCGACTGACCGCGTTCACCGCCGGGGTCCGGCGCCGTATCCAGGACGAGTTCCTGGCCGCAGCCGTAAGCCCGCTGATCCATGAGCGGAGGCCGTCCGGATCACAGAGGTCCGCACCGGGACGAGGAGGAAAGTGATGGCACACACCGTGGAATGGAAGGTTCGCCTCTACCTCTTCGAGGAAGAGGGCACGACCAAGGCCCGTGCGGTGCTGAACACTGGCACCACGGAGCTCACCGGGCACGGGGACGCGCACAGGAACCCCGCGGACAGGGATGTTCCGGAGATCGGTGACGAGCTGGCGGCGGGCAGGGCCATGCACGACCTCGGTAGGCAGCTGGTGGTCGTTGCACAGCGTGACATCAAGGGCATGGACACCGGTGCGACCGAGCGGTGGGCCCGCCCGGAGACCGGCTGGCCGATGCCGGACCGGCAACAAGGGTGACGACGTGAATCGCCGGCTGAATCAGGGGGCGTCCGCGGGGTACGCGATGTGCTCGGAGACCGAGACCACGCCGTCGACGCTCCGGCAGAGCCGCTCGAATGTCAGGCCGGACGGGTCGGCCTGGGCCGAGGACTTGCGCAGCAGATCGGCCTCGGACACCACACCGATGGGGCGGTCCAGCTCGTCGACCACGGGCACAGCGGTGACATCGCTCTCCGCGAGCAGCCTGACGATCTCCTTGAACGGCATGTCGCGCTGTGCCCGCACGACGTCCCGGGTCATGAGTTCTTCGACCGGACGGTGGTGCATGTCGTCTCTCCGTTCCGGTTGGAGACAGCCGGTGGGCGGTGGCGGTCGGGTGTCGAACGGGTCAGGAGCCATTCACGCGGAGGGCGTTGCAGGCGCGGTCCCGGACGGGCCGCGCGGCTACGGGGATCACCGGAGCCCCCATCCCATGCGGCGGTATGTCGCGCGTGGCACGTTGGGTACGGAAACATTCTGAGGAAACGGCGGCGATCATGCGAGCTCAACTTGGAGATCAACTCGTTGTCGAAAGCCCTGCCACTGGCATCACCAGGCGCGATGGCGAGATTGTCGGACTTCATCACACCGATGGAACCCCGCCCTACGACGTGCGCTGGTCGGACACGGACGAGGTGACGCTAGTCTTCCCGGGGCCCGACGCGCACATTCGTCACATCGAGCACAGGTCCGGGTCCGGGACCGGGTCTTCCCGGCCACGTACGGAACGGACAGGCGCGCCGAGGGGCGCCGGGTCCGGCGAGCCCCCGCCAGGCAGGCCACACAATGCCGGGGACATCGGCCGCCGCATCGCCACCGAACGCACCCGCCGAGGACTGACCCGGGAAGAGACGGCCCACCGCGCCGGAATGGCACCGGAATACCTGGCCTACCTCGAAGAACAGCCGGCCGACCCGACCCTGGCCAGTCTCGTCAACCTGGCCGACGTGCTGGGCACCAGCCTCACCGCCCTGCGCGGGGGCGGCGTCGATCTGCCGCCCGGCCGGGGGCAGGCGCTCCTGCATCCCCGACTGCGGGACCTCGACCCCGACGAATGCCGTGATCTGCTTTCCACGCACGGCGTGGGACGCGTCGCGGTGTCGACACCTGACGGCCCGGCGGTGGTTCCGGTGAACTACGAGGTCGTCGACGACTCGATCGCGTTCCGGACCGCGCCGGAGTCGGTCCCGGCGGCTGCCGTGGGATCCGAGGTCGCCTTCGAGGTCGACCATGTGGACGAGGCCATGAGCCAGGGCTGGAGCGTCCTCGTCGTCGGACCCGCGCGGGTGGTCACCGAGCCCGAGGAGGTGCGCAAGCTGGTCGATCATGCCCACACCGCGCCCTGGTCAGGGGGCGAACGCGAGATGTGGGTGGCAGCGCGGCCCACGCGTGTCACCGGGCGCCGCATCACGTCGGCCGAGCATTCGGCCGAGCAGTGAGGGAGGAGTGCCGGCCGGGCCCGCATCGCCGACCCCTCACTCCGGTCGGGCCGGAGCGGTGGACTCACCGGTGAGACGGGACTCGACGTCCACGACGCCCTCGATGGCGCGTACGAGGCGCACGGCGACCGAGATGAGCGAGGTGTCCTGGATGTGTCCGCGGAGGGTGACGACTCCCTCGTGGACGTTCACGTGGATGGCGTGGCTGAAGGCCGGGAACAGGTAGGACACCACGGTGCGGCGGGCCTCCTCCTCGATGTCGTCGTCCGGCCGCAGGAAGACCTTCAGCAGATCGGCACGGCTGACGATGCCCTGAAGCATCCCCACGTCGTCGACCACGGGCAGCCGCTTGACGCGCCGGACGGCCATGATCCTGGCCGCCTGGGCCAGGGTGGCGTCGGGGCGGACCGTGATCGCGGGGGCGCTCATGAGCCCCTCCGCCGTCACCGCCCCCGCCTTGGCGATGTCGGACAGGCGTCGGCGCTGCTCCACGAGGCCCGGGTCGATGTCGCGGAACTCCTCCTTGGGCAGCAGGTCGGCCTCGGAGACGACGCCGACGACACGCTCTTCGCCCTCCAGGACGGGCATGGCACTGACATTCCACTGTTCCATGGTCTCGACGATCTCCTTGAAGGGCGCGTCGCGTCCGACGGCCACGACCGTCAGGGTCATCACATCGCTCACGATGTGCGGGGTCTCAGGCACTGCGGCCCCCTCCTCTCGCTTCGTCAGGGCACCTCGCCCGCGCCGTGGGGCGCGTACAGGTCGAGCAGTCGCACCCGGGCGGACCTGAGCCGGCGTGCGAGGACGCTGACGACGTAGGTGCACAGCTCGTGATCCAGCACCGGGTCCTTCGCACACATCTCACGAACTGTCGCCGCGTCGAACTCGTAGGCGCGCACCGGGCTGGTGGCCTCGGCTCCCAGGTGCCAGTGATGGGGAGGGACCAGCCAGGACCAGCCCAGCAGTTTTCCGGCGCCGAGGGTCTCGATGACGGCCGCGCGCCGACCGGGCACATGAAGGTCGAGAGCGACCGTTCCCGTGTGGATGATCCAGAAGCGGTCGGCGTTGCCGCCTTCGTCGAAGATGCGCTCGCCCGTCGCGAACGACACCTCATGAGCGAGCGGCATGAGCTGCTCGCGATGTTTTTCGGTCATGGCGCCGAAGACGCCGGTCCTCACAACCACGACGGCCGTCCCTTCTCCGTGATCTCGAACGGAGCGGGCACCTGCCCGGTCACCTACGTCCCGGCCCGCGGCCCGTGCGCGGGCCATGGCCGCGGGGTGGTGCCCGCATGACTCCACGATCGCCGCAAACCGGCGGGGCGCAACCCGGGCCGAAACCCGCGGAGCGCCGATCCGCGTGTCGCGGCGTGCCCGGCGCGGTGCGACGGTGTTCACAGGAGGTTCTCGCGGTGGCCGGGCAGAGAGGCGGTGGGGACCATGGAGCTTCCGCTGGTCGTGGGTGTCGACGGATCGCGTTCCAGCCTGCGGGCGGTGGACGGGGCGACGCGCCACGGGCTGCCGTTGCGGGGCGTCCACGCCTCCTTGTGGGAGCGATGCTCGGCTGCCTCTTCTCGCCGACCGAGCTGCGGGAACTGTTCGGGCGCCTGGGCTACGACTTGGACGACGAGTTGTGGCGCAGGACCGTCGACTACTACCTCGGGCGCACCAGCCACGGTTCCACCCTCAGCGGCCTCGTCCACGCCTGGGTTCTCGCCCGGGTCAGACGGGCCGAGGCGTGGACGTACTGTCAGGAAGCCCCGGAACAGGACGTCGCCGACCTCCAGGGCGGTACGACCCCGGTGAAGGCATCCACCTCGGCGCCATGGCCGGAACCCTCGACCTGGTGCAGCGCGGCCTGACCGGCCTGGAGACCCGCGCGGACGCACTCCGAGTCGACCCCGTGCCGCTTCCGGCGCTGTCGGAGTACGGGTTCTCGCTGCGCTACCGCGGCCACTGGGGCGTCAGCGTGCGGCTTCGCAGCGGAGAGTTGCGGATCGGTGTGCCCGCCTCGGAGGAGTCCCCGATCCGCGTGGTCCTGCCCGACCGGGCCGCCACCGTCGCTCCGGGAGAGACCTGCACGCTGCTGTTGCGGGAGGACTGAGTCATCCACGGGAACCGAGGCAACCACGGCCCGCCGACCGCCGGCGCACCACACAGGGGCTGTTCGGATCCGCGTGGGGGGCCGATGGGCCCGTCCGAGTACCCGATCGACCTCTGGGCCGGGGTCCTGGACCGCCGGATGCTCGAAGCGTCGAGGTGTGGGTGAGGAGGTTTGCGACGGCGGACGACAGGCGCGGTTGACGTCGCCGAGGAATGAACACGAGGACTGTGAGAGGAGGCGGACCGTCATGCGGAGCAAGGTGCTGGTCGTCTACGGGACGACGAACGGGTCGACCGCGCAGATCGCGGAGGCCATCGCCGACGTTCTGCGCAAGGAGGGGCTGACGGCCGAGGCGTTGCCCGCCCGGTCCGTGACGGGCCTGGAGCCGTACGACGCCGTGGTGGTCGGCGGTGGCCTGTACGCGGGGCGTTGGCACAAGGACGCGCGTCGCTTCGTCCGACGTCACGCCCGCGAGCTGGCCGGGTGTCCGCTGTGGCTCTTCAGCAGCGGCCCCCTCGACGCCTCGGCCTCGGAACGCGACATCCCACCTGTGCCCGGCGTCCGCCGGATCATGATCCGGCTCGACGTCCAGGAACACGTCACGTTCGGCGGTTGCCTCGAAGCGGGAGCCAGGGGATTCATCGCCCGGAAGATCGTCTCGTCCGGGAAGGGCGGGGACTTCCGTGACTTCGATCAGATCGAGGCGTGGGCCGGGCGCATCGCCAGCGAACTCGTGAGGGAGTCGCCCAGAACCTGAATCGGACAGCCGGAACCGTTTCCGGCCCCCTGCCCGCGCCTGGTGACGAGGGCGAGCAGGTGGAGGAAGCGGACCTGGTGCCGAGTGACTCGGCCCTGGCGGCGCCTCGGAGTCGTCGGCATCGGCCAGGTCCCCTGGCGTCCGGCGTCGAAGGGGCGGCGGTTCGGGGGCGGTGCGGACGCTGTCCGGACGCCGGGGTCCGGCAGCCCGTACGCGATCGGGAATGCGGCCGACAGCGGTGCGCTGCCCTTGACGGCAGCCGTCCGCAGGGGCGGACCCCCAGTCCCCCATGGCCGGACCGCGAGCCCGCACTGCCCTCGCGGTCCCGGACGGAAGCAGCCAGGCTGGTCATGAGCACATCCGGCGGCGGCACGCCGGGAGAAGGAGCTGATTCACCATGACGAACCAAGTGGAATTTACGGACAGACCGGTCCGGGTGAACGCGCGTCTGGACTCGCCGCTGTCCCGGTGGCTGTGGCTCGTGAAGTGGATCCTCGCCATTCCGCACTATGTGGTGCTGTTCTTCCTGTGGATGGCCTTCGCCGTGGTGACCGTGATCGCGTTCTTCGCCATCCTGTTCACCGAGCGCTACCCCCGCGTCCTGTTCGACTTCAACCTGGGGGTGATGCGCTGGAGCTGGCGGGTCTCCTACTACGCGTGCGACGCCCTGGGCACCGACCGGTACCCGCCGTTCAGCCTGGGCGAGGAACCGGATTACCCCGCACGGCTGGACATCGCCTACCCGGAGCGGCTCTCCCGCGGCCTGGTTCTGGTGAAGTGGTGGCTCCTGGCCATCCCGCACTACCTGGTCATCGGGTTCTTCCTCGGCGGTGCCCACCTCGGCTGGTGGTCCGGCGGCCTGATCGCCCTGCTGACGGTCATCGCGGCCGTGATCCTGGCCTTCACCGAGAAGTACCCGGGGGATCTGTTCGACCTGATCATCGGCCTCAACCGGTGGGTCCTGCGCGTCTGGGCCTACGCCGCTCTGATGACGGACACGTACCCACCGTTCCGCCTGGACCTGGGCGGCTCGGAGACGGCCACTCCGGAGGAGCGGGCGTGATACGGGCAGGCTGGACAGAGGGGGGCGACTCCGTTCGATGGTGGAGTCCCCCGCCATCCTCGTGTCGACAGTCCGGCGGGGCAGCGGGTGGCCGCGCGCGGGCCCCGATCGCTGTCGGACCTCAGGACGATGTGCCGGAGGTACGCCCCGGTGACCGTGCCCGGGTCTTCGGCGTCCGGGTCTCCTCCGCCGTCACTGGAACGCGGCGCGGATCTCCTGCTCGGTGGCGGTGTGGGAGACCAGGAGGAGTTCGTCGCCGGCCCGGAGCGTGAACGTGGGTGTGGGGACGGTCGGCTGTCCGCCGCGGATGATGGTGGCGATGACGGTGCCTTCGGGCAGCGGTACGTCGGCGAGGGCGTGGCCCGCGGTGCGGGAGCTCGGGGTGATCGCGGTTTCGATGACATCGACGCCCGCCCTGCTCAGCCGAAGGAGGGCGACCGTGTCGGTGGCACCGGTGGCCTCCTCGATGAGGGAGATCAGCGGGGTGGCGGCGGGGACGGCGACGT
>NZ_JAVFVX010000199.1:0-7272 GCF_033441795.1 Streptomyces sp. ADMS
CCCGACCGGCCACACCATACGAATCAACGACCCGCGAAGTACGGGTCTAGGGTGAAAACCCTGAAGATGATCGGAGCGCATACCGTAGGAGCTCGCGTGAGACCCCCCAGGCAGTACGCAGGCACACGCACCGCAGTCCTCCGCCGTGACGCCGTCCTCGCGACCGTGCCCGTAGCCCTCGCGGCTCTGCTGGCCGGCGCCGGACCTGCGGGAGCCACGACGACAGGCGCCTCCGGTGTCGGAGACCCGTACTTTCCGCTGTCCGGAAACGGCGGCTACCACGTCGGCCACTACGACCTGAACCTCCGCTACGACCCCGTGAGCCGCCGCCTCGACGGCAGGGCCGTTCTCACCGCCCGCGCCACCCAGAAACTGACCCGCTTCAACCTCGACCTCAGCGGCCTGAAGGTCACCGCCCTCACCGTCGACCATGTGAAGGCCGGTTTCCGCCGCTCCGGGCAGGAACTCATAGTCAGCCCGCGCCGCGCCCTGAACAGGAACCAGACGTTCCAGGTCGCCGTCACCTACAGCGGTGTCCCCCAGACGGTCATCGACCCGGACGGCTCGAAGGACGGCTGGATCCCCACCGACGACGGCGTGTTCGTCGCCGGAGAGCCGCAGGGCTCCATGAGCTGGTTCCCCGGCAACAACCACCCCAAAGACAAGTCCTCGTACGACTTCACGATCACGGTCCCCCAGGGGCGCACCGCGGTCGCCAACGGCGTCTTCCTAGGCCAGAAGACCGCGGGCGGCAGAACCACCTTCCGCTGGCGCCAGTCCGAGCCCATGGCCGCCTACCTGGCCACGGCCACGGTCGGCAGGTTCACGACCGAGCAGTACACCACCCGCAGCGGCATCAAGGTCTACAACGCCGTCGATCCGCGCGAGGCGACCGCCGCCGCGCCCGTACTGAAGAAACTGCCGTCCGTCCTGGAGTGGGGGGTCAAACTCTTCGGTCCCTACCCGTACCGCGCCGCGGGAGCCATCGTCGACCGCGCCCCTCAGGTCGGCTACGCGCTGGAGACCCAGACCCGTCCCGTGTACGACCAGGCACCCGACCTGAGCACCCTGGTCCACGAGAGCGCCCACCAGTGGTTCGGCGACTCCGTCACCCTCACCAGCTGGAAGGACATCTGGCTCAACGAGGGCTTCGCGACCTACACGGAGTGGCTCTACGCGGAACAGCACGGCGGGCCGAGCGCCCAGAAGAGCTTCGACGACCTGTACGCCACGGCGGCCGACGACAGCCTGTGGTCGTTCCCGCCCGACGACCCGGGCAACGGCGCGAACATCTTCGCCAGGCCTGTCTACGACCGTGGCGCCATGGCCATGCACAAGCTCCGGAAGGCGGTCGGTGACCCGGCGTTCTTCAAGATCCTGCGCACCTGGGCCGCCCAGCACCGCAACGGGCACGGTACGACCGCCCAGTTCACCGCCCTCGCCGAGCGCGTCTCCGGCAAGGACCTGGACCAGCTGTTCCTGACCTGGATCGGCACGAAGGGCAAGCCGTCCGCTCCGTAGAGCCGTCCGCTCCGTAGGGCCCTCCGCATCACCGACTCCCCGGGCTCCGGCCCGGGGAGCACACGTCACTGCTCGCGTATGCCCCACGGCGAGCCGTACGCCGTCAGCAGGTCGAGGAACGGCCGGGCCGGGAACGCCTCCGGGCCCAGGACACCCGAGCCGGACCAGGCGCCGGTGGCGACGAGTTCCAGGGCGACGACCGGATTGACGGCCGTCTGCCACACCACCGCCTGGGAGCCGTACTCTGCCATGGACCACTGGTTGTCGACCACGTGGTACAGGTACACCTCGCGCGGCGCCCCGTCCTTCGTGCCCTTGACCCACGTACCCGCGCACGTCCTGCCGTGCATGCGCTCGCCCAGCGTCGCCGGGTCGGGCAGGCACGCGGCGACGACGTCCCGGGGCGACACGGCGACCGGGCCGGCGGCGCTCGGGACCGTCACGGGGTCGGTGCGGTCCAGGCCGAGCAGGTGCGGCGTCCTGAGGGTCCGGATGAACTCCTCACCCAGGCCGTACTCGAAGGTGACGCGGCGCGCGCCGATCCAGCGCGGCACGAGCAGCACCTCCTCGTGCTCGACGTTCACGCACTCCACCGGCCGATGCCCTCGGGGAAGTCGAACACCTCCGGCTCGCTGCAGGGTTCCGTGGTGAACCAACCACGGTCTGCCTCGTGGACGACCTGCGGGTTGAGGCACTCCTCGATCGTCGTCCAGATGCTGAAGGACGGCGCGAGTCGTACCCGCGTGATATTGAAGGCAGAGCCGATTGGATGTAGCGAGCAGCCAGAACACCTGTGGACCCCAGCAACAGCAGCACCGGCAACGACTCGGACCCTCAGCCGACCGCGCCCAGGAACGAGCCCCCGCCGGGCAGACGCCGCTGGGTCCTGGCCGTCGCCGGAGTCGCCGACATGGTCTCCAGCGTCTTCCGGGTGGTGATCCTGCTGCCGGCGGCGACAGGCGAGATGCGCGGCCGGATGCGGGGCGGCTTCATGGTGGTCGTCGTGCGCGGTCCCCGACTGGCCGACCCGCTGCACGGCACCACGGCATCCGCCCTGGGCACCCGCACGGCAGTCGCCGGCGGCGGACTCCTGGTCGTCGCCGTCACCCTGGCCCTGACGGCCGCGATGCCGGCGTTGCGCCGCCGCCACGTCCGACGACGGCGATCCTCCTTACCCGGATCCCCGCTTGTGCAGCGAGAAGTCCTCCATCAGCCTGCCCCGGGTCAACTCCAGACGATGGGCGAGGATCTCGGCGATGATCCGCACCAGCTGCATCCCGAGGGCCGGGTCCTCCTCGCAGAGTTCGAGCACCGCCTGGGCATCGAACTCGTACGCGCGCACGAAACTGAAGGCCTCGGCACCGAAGTCCCACCGATGAGGAGGGAAGAGCCAGGACCAGCCGAGCAGATCGCCCGTCCCCAGGCTGGCCACGGTCACCCGCTGCACCGGCGTCACCTGCTGGACCAGGGAGACCGCACCGGAGCGGACGACCCAGAAACGGTCGGCCGTGCCGCCCGCCTCGAAGATCCTGAAATCCTCGGGAAAGGACACCTCTGTCGCGAGCGCCAGCAGACGCTCACGGCGGGGCGGGGGCAGGGCGGTCAGCAGCTTTGTCGCTTTGGTCATGAGCAGGGCTCCTCACCGGCGATCTGGAGGAAAGAGGTCCGCCATGGCAGCGCACTACCCGGTTCCGGCGGCTTCCCCTACACCCATTTCAGCCGTTGCGGGCGCGCCAGGCACCTCGGCGGCAGGAACGAACCGTATTTCGACATGGAGAAGGCCCTGGCTGGACGGGGGAGACCAGCCAGGGCCGTAGGTGGTGGCACGCGGAGGGCGGTCGCCTCTCGGCGAAAGGCTCCATGGGGCTTCAGCCGAACGATCTTCCCCATGGGCTATAGGTGGGCCCGGGGACACTGTCCCCTCCGCAGCCACGTATAGAAGAACGGCCGGCCACTCCGGGTTGTTCCGCATCGACTCCTCAGTCGGGCGTGATTCATGTCACGTCCGGTTTGTGGGGTGCTCAGCCCTCCGACACCTGCGCGATCAGCGTCTGCAGATGGAGGCCCCGACGGGCGTCGAGCTCGCCGGAGACACCGGTGCGTACGGCGGTCGCGAACTCGCGGCGCAGCACCGGCCAGCTCTCCTCGAGGTCGAGGTCGTCGCTGTCGAACACCAGCTCCGGGCCGGATCCGAAGAGTTCGACGCGGGCCACGCCTCGCGCCACGTTCACCGAACCGGAGAGGGAGGCCTGGCTGACCGCGCCGTTCTCGTGCTCGCAGGTGAGTTCGATCCAACGACGCGAGTCCCCTGTGCCGCGCACCCTCGCGATCCGCCCCACGGACGCGTCGAGCAGGTCGAGTACATGCGGTCCCAGATCGAGCAGCGCGCCGTGTGCGAGCCGCCAGGGAGTCGCGAAAGCGCCGCCCAGGAAGGCGCCGCTCAGAAAACACGCCCGCGCGCCGAACACGTCCGCCTCGCTCGCCGCCTTCAGGAACCGGCGGGTCCCAGGGTGATAGCGGTTCGTGAGAGTCACTTGGGAGACGACCCCGGCCTCGTCGACCGCGTCCACCAGCCGCCGGGCCGCCCCGAGATCCTCGGCGACCGGCTTCTCCAGCAGCAGCGCCTTGCCCGCCTTGGCGGCACGCAGGGCGAACTCGGCCTGGACGGCCGGCGGTACGGCGAACGCCACCGCCTCGCAGGAGTCGAGCAGTTCCTCGAAACGGGCGGCGACCGGGGCCCCGTACGGTGCCGCCGTCTCCTGGGCCGCCTCGGGGCGGCGTGCCCAGACGCCGGCCAGTTCGGTCTCGGGCCCGGCGGCCAGCACGCGCGCGTGCACCCACTGCGCCCAGGGTCCGGCGCCGACGAGCCCTACCTTGACGGGCGCGTGCGACCACGGTGAGGCGGTACTGGTCACGGCAGGGTCCAATCCGTACGGGAGGCCGGTACGGAGATCACTCTGCTGGCCCGTCCGCCGCAACGTCAACCAGAGACCGCCCCGCGGACGCGCCGCCCGCTCAGCGGAACACGTTGTCGGAGTCGTCCCAGCGCGCCAGCTCCTCGACCGCCGGGTTAGGCCGGGAAGAGCGGCTCCGGGCCTGGTACATCGCGTCGATCTCGAAGGCGTAGTGCCGCACGATCGCGTCCCGGCGCAGCTTCATGGAGGGGGTCAGCAGGCCGTTGCTGAGGGCGAAGGGCTCCGCGAGGACGCGGAACACCCGGATCGACTCGGACCGCGACACGGTGCTGTTGGCGGCGGCGACTGCCCGTCCGATCTCCTCCCGCAGGGCGTTCTCCTCGCGCGCCTGGCGCTGCGGCGTGTCCTCCTGCAGGGCCAGCGAGGCGCGCCAGTGGGCCAGGAACTCCGGGTCGAGGGTGATCAGAGCGCCCACGCACGGCCGGTTGTCGCCCACGATCACCGCCTGGTGCACCAGCGGATGCATGCGCAGCCGCTGCTCCAGGGCGGCGGGCGCGACGCTCTTGCCGCTGCTGGTGATGATGATGTCCTTCTTGCGCCCGGTGATCGTCAGATACCCCTCCGGGTCCAGTCGCCCGATGTCCCCGGTGGCCAGCCAGCCGCCCCGCAGCGCTTCCCGGGTTCCGGCGTCGTCGTTGACGTACCCCTGGAAGACGGAGGTGCCGTACACCAGGATCTCGCCGTCCTCGGCGACCCGGATCTCCGTGCCGGGCAGCGCCTGCCCGACCGTCCCGAACTTCTCCCGGCCCACCGGCTGCGCGGTGACGCCGCCGCTGGTCTCGGTGAGGCCGTAGCCGTCGTGGACGAGGATGCCGATACCCGAGTAGAACAGCGCGAGTTCACGGTTGAGGGGCGAACCGCCGGAGACCGCGCCGCACACGCGCCCGCCCAGGGCGGAACGGAGTTTGCGGTACACCGTCCGCTCGTAGAGGGCGTGTTGCAGACGCAGGTCGAAACCGGGGCCCGAGCCCGTGCCCAGCCGCTGCCGTTCGACAGCGGTCGCGAAGTCCCGCGCGGTGCCGACGGCCCGCTCGAACAGGCTGCCCCGGCCGGCTTTCTGGGCGGCGCGCAAAAAGTTCTTGTAGATCTTCTCGAACACCGACGGCACCGCGTACAGATACGTCGGCCGGAAGGAGAGCAGCGCCGACGACAGGGCGTCCCCGCTCAGTTCGGGCTCGTGCCCCATCAGCAGGCCGCCGCGCAGGCACAGGCCCTGGATCATCAGGCCGTACACGTGCGAGAAGGGCAGGAAGGCGAGAACGGTGGGCTGTTGGCCGGGCGGAGCCGCCGTGTGTCTCCAGCCCCCCAGCAGGGTGTCGCACGGGCTGGCCAGGCTGCGGTGGCTCAGGGCACAGCCGCGGGGATGCCCGGTCGTGCCGGAGGTGTAGGCGATCACCGCGGTCGAGTCCGGCAGTACGATCCGGCGCAGCGAGTCGACCGTGGTCGTCGATACCGGCCGCCCCAGCTCGACGAGTTGGGACAGGGCTTCGTCGTCCAGCTGCCACACGTTGCGCAGCAGGGGCAGCGAGGTGCACACCGAACCGACGGTCATGAGGCCCTGTTCGTCCTCGACGACGACGGCGCTGCACTGCGAGTCCGCGAGGATCCAGGCGACCTGGTCGCGCGAGGAGGTCGGATAGATCGGCACGACCTCGGCGCCGACCGCCCAGAGCGCGTAACAGAGCACCGTCCACTCGTAACGGGTGCGGGCCATGATGGCCACACGGCGGCCCGGTGAGATGCCGGAGGCGATGAACCCCTTGGCCAGGTCGACGACCTCGTCGCGCAGTTCGGCGGCCGTCACCTGCGTCCAGACCTGTTTGGCCGGGTCGGGGCGGCGCGCGAGCTGCGGCAGATCCGGTTCACGCAGCGCCGTTTCGAAGACGCTGTCGGCGAGTCCGCCCGTCAGCGGTGCGGTGGGGGTGGGGGGAGCGAGGGCGAAGTCGCGCATGCGCTGCTCCTGGATCGTACTGACTGTGACCGCGCCGACGAGTGGAGTTATCGACGGTGAACGAATCTAGCTCAGGTGAAGGACGTTGTTGTCGGGAACTGTGAACTGGATTTCCCCAGCGGGGTTTCGGAAGAGGTTTTCCGTGCCGGCCCCGCATGTCGCCTCACCCGTGCACCGGCGTCAGCCACACCGTGGCGAGCGGCGGCAGCGTCAGCGTGACGTACGACGCCCGGGGCGTCACCGGCCCGGGGTTGCGGATGTCTCCGCCGCCGTAGCGGCCGGCATCGGTGTTGAGGACCTCCTGCCAGGCGGGCGCCGAGCCGGGAAGGTGGAGACGGTACTCGTGCCGTACCACCGGCGAGAAGTTGCTGACGGACAACAGGGGCGCCCCGGTGGCGTCGTAGCGCAGGAACGCGAAGACGTTGTCCTCGGCGGCGTCCCCGGCCACCCACCGGAATCCGTCGGGATCGGTGTCGCGTTGCCAGAGGGCGGGGGTGTGACGGTAGACGGTGTTGAGATCACGGACGAGATCGCGGACGCCGCGGTGGTCCGGCTCGGCCGCGTACTCCGTGTCCAGCAGCCACCAGTCCGGCCCGTCGGCCTCGGACCACTCGGAGCCCTGGGCGAACTCCTGCCCCATGAAGAGGAGTTGCTTGCCGGGATGGGCCCACATGAACCCGAGATACGCGCGGTGGTTCGCCCGTTGCTGCCACCAGTCGCCCGGCATCTTCGACACCAACGCCTGCTTGCCGTGGACCACTTCGTCGTGGGAGATCGGCAGGACGTAGTTCTCGCTGTACGCGTACACCATGGAGAACGTCATCT
>NZ_JAVFVX010000019.1:0-44115 GCF_033441795.1 Streptomyces sp. ADMS
GGGGCCGCTGCCGTGGGCCCACGGCAGCGGCCCCTCACACGTGTGTCCGCGTCAGCGGGGTGACCGCCTGCGCAGGATCACCAGGGCGATGAGACCGCAGATCGCCCCCTGCAGCGCGTTGGTGATGATCGTGGCGATCATGCCGGGTACGGCGATCACCTCGGCGCTGTCCAGGAATGGCTGCAGAGCCAGGTTCAGCAGGATCGCCAGGACGCCGTACGCCACCCCGGCGAACGCCAGCGTCTCCACGGGCCGCTCGACCCTGCGTACGACGGCCACAACGATCCACACCACGATGATCAGGGCGGTGAGGACCAGGGGCCCCACCGGCTTGTCCAGCGGGCCGTCGTCGTAGGCGCCCGCGATGCTCAGCACCGGGCGGAGCAGGGCGAAGGCGCCCAGCGCGACGATCAGACCCCAGGACAGTTGGCGCAGGTCGCTGCGGGGTGTGTCCTTGATGGCCATACGGTCGCTCCTCTCGCGGGCGCTCGGCCGGCGCACCGCTCCGGCTGCCGACGGCACCGGCCGCCTCGCTTCGAATATAGACAGCCTACATGTAGACAGGCAAGACGATCAGTCGTGTGCTCGGACACCGCCCCGTGATCCCTCGACTCCAGTGCCCCGCGACCCGCCTTCGAGACCTCGCCGGAAGCGTGTGACCGCAAGCGCGAACGGACCCAATGGCGGACCTCGGAGGGGCGGTCACATGTCAGGTGTCGTCGGCTGGATCGACTACTCGCGGAACCTGGTCCTGCAACGGCCGGTGATCACCGCGATGACCGGGTCCCTCGCCCATCGGGGACCGGACGGAGAACAGGTGTGGACCGCGCCACAAGCCGCTTTCGGGTTCCGCGCGCTGGCGGTCGAGCCCGGGGACGGGCGTCAGCCCGTGGTCGTCGAGGTGGACGGGCGGCCGGTTGTCGTCTGCGTAACCGGCGCGCCCGGGGGACTCGCAGGGCTGCGGGACAGGCTGCGGGCGGCCGGACGTAGGGCGGCGGTCGACGCCTCCACCGCCGAGCTCTTCGCGCAGGCCTACCTGGAGTGGGGCGGCGACTTCGTGCCCTGGATGAGCGGGGCCTTCGCCCTCGCCGTCTGGGACGGCCGCAGCGAGGAACTCCTGTTGGCCCGGGACCAGTTGGGCGGCCAGACGCTCTTCTGCACCGAGACACCGACCGGAGTCGTCTTCGGTTCCGAACGCAAGGCGCTCCTGGTCCACCCCGAGGTGCAGCCCGTCGTCCACGCGAACGGACTGCGGGAGGTCATCTGCCATGCCGTGCCCACCGGGCCGCTGTTCTCCGGGTTCACCCAGGTCGAACCCGGCGAGATCGCGGTTTTCGGGCGCTCCGGATGGAGGCGCCGCCAGTACTGGAAACTGGAGACCCGCCCGCACACCGACGACCTACCCACCACCGTCGCCCGCATCCGCGCGATGCTCGACGAGAGCGCCCGCAACAGCGCCCCCACCGACCCAGCACACGCCGCCGTCACTCTCTCCGGAGGCGTCGACTCCTCCACCGTGACCGCCCTGATCGCGAACGAGCTGCGCCGCCGCGACAAGGGCCGGCTGACCGCGTACACCATCGACTACGCCTACGACGCCTTCCGTTCGGACGCCATGCGCACCAGCAAGGACGCCCCGTACGCCCGGATGGTCGCCGAACACGTCGACGCGCTGCACCACGTCGTGCAGCTGGAGGCCGCCGACATCCTCGACCCGGTCGTCCGGCTGGCGATGCTGCGCGCCAAGGACTGCCCGACCCGCATCTACGACATGGACGCCTGGCAGCAGCTGTTCCTCCAGCGGGTCGCCGCCGACGGGCACAAGGTGGTGTTCACGGGGCTCGGCGCCGACAACGCCTTCCTCGGGGCGACCTGGTGCAACGACCGGGGACTCGTCGAGTCCGGGACCTTCCCCTGGGTCGCCCTCGCCCAACGGCACGGCGCCCGCAGTGGTTTCGGCACCGGGCTCGTCAACCAGGATCTGCTGGCCGAGCTCGACCTGTCGACGTACTACGCGGACACCTACGCGGACTCCGTCGCGGGCGTCGAGCAACTGCCGGGCGCCGACGACTGGGAGCGGAAGATGCGCACGGTCGCGTATCTCGTACTGACCCAGTTCCGAGGGGACTCGTCCATCTTCTCCGCCACCGGGCTCCAGGTCCGCTCGCCCATCAACACCCATGAACTCCTGCAGTACACCTACAACATCCCCGCCGCCATGCACCGACACGGCGACATCGAAAAGGGGCTGCTGCGCGAGGCGATCTCCGACCTGTTGCCGCAGGAGGTCGTACGGCGGCCACGCAGCGCCACCCCGATCAGCCACGACCCCGGCTATCCGGTGCGCCTCCAGGAGGAGTTCAAGGCGATGCTCGCCGATCCCCAGGCACCGGCCCGGCCGCTGACCGATCTGGCCGCCGCCACCGAACTCGTGGGACAGCCCGACCGGTTGGCCAAGGACCGGATGGCCCGCGCGAGCGTCGAACTGATCCTCCAGCTCAACCTCTGGCTCGACCACTACCGGGTGCGGCTCGCCCTGTGACGGGGCCCGACGGAACCAGCGGACAGGAGGCACACCGTGCCGGACAGCGAACCCTGCGAGGTCAAACCGTGATCAAGGAAAGCCTCTTGGACACCATCGGGCACACCCCGATGGTCCGGCTGCGGCGGTGGGCGGTCGGCGGGTCGGAGATCCTGATCAAGCTGGAGGGCTGGAACCCCGGCCGCAGCATCAAGGACCGCTCCGCCCTGTCCATGGTCACCCACGCCGAACGTGACGGCCTCCTCGGCCCGGGCGGCACCATCGTCGAGTCGACCTCCGGCAACGTCGGCAAGGCGCTGGCCCTGATCGGCGTGGTCAGGGGCTACCGGGTCGTCCTTGTCGTGGACCGCAAGGCGCCCCGCTCGATGCTCAGTTACGCCGCCGCGCTGGGCGCCGAGATCGACATCGTCGACAAGCCCGACGCCCAGGGATCCATGCAGGGCGCCCGCATCGAACGGGTCAAGGAACTGCTCGCCGACATCCCCGGCTCGTTCTGGCCCGACCAGTACAACAACCCCGCCAACCCGCTCGCGCACGCCGAGACCACCGGGCACGAACTCCTCGCCGACGACCCGCTGTTCGACACCCTCGTCACAGCCGTCGGCACCGGCGGCCATATCAGCGGTATCGCCGCCACCGTCAAACGGGCCAGGCCCGAGGTCGTCACCGTCGGCGTGGACGTCATCGGCTCCGCCACCTTCGGCTTCCCGCACGGCACTTGGGCCACTCGGGGAATCGGGCTCGGCTGGCACCCGGGCTGCCTCGACCGCGCGGTCATCGACCGCGTCCACATGGTCGCCGACCACGAAGGGCTCGCCGCCTGCCGGCTGCTGGCCCGCACGGAGGGCGTGCTGGTGGGGGAGTCCGCGGGGCTCGCCCTGTTCGGCGCGCTGCACCATGCCCACCACCACCCCGGCAGCCGCATCGTCGTGGTGGCCGCCGACGACGGCGCCAACTACCTCGGGGAGACCTTCGACGACGACTGGCTTTGGTCGCGCGGGCTGCTCCAGACCATCGAGGAGGCCGGACTGACCAGCCTGGACGCCCTGATCGAGGCCGCCCGCACCCCGGTCAGCCCTGCCCTGCCCGAAGCGCGGGCGGGTGACGCCGACCTGCCCGCGCCCACCTGGTGACCAAGCCCAACTGCACTTGGAGGCAGCGATGTTGGCCAATCTGCCCCGGCTGACCCGGCACATGGACGAACTCGGCCTCGACGCCGTGGTCGCCACCACCCACGAGAACGTCTACTACCTCACGGGCATCCCCAGCGTCGCCCTCGAAGTGTTCCCGCACTCCGGCCAGTTCTACGCCCTGGTCACCCGCGACCGGCCCGACCGCGTCCGCCTCGTCACCTCCCGCTGTGACGCCGACCAGGTCCAGGACGCCGCAGTGGCCGTGGACTCCGCAGTCGGCTACGGCACCTTCTACCGGGAGAAGGGCGCGGACGCCGTCCTCACCGAGGCCGAGGAGGCGCTGTGGCACATCGCGGTCGACGGACCGGCGCCCGCCACCGCTCTGGACGGCCTGGTCCACACGCTGCGCGCCGCCGGTCTCGCCGGCGCCCGGATCGCCGTCGACGAGGAAGGGGTGCCGCACGGATTCCTCCGTGCCCTGCGGGAGGCGGCGCCCACCGCCGACATACGCCTCGGGTCCGAGGTGCTGCGCCGGACCCGGAAGGTGAAGACCGCCGAGGAGATCCGCCGGCTGACGGCGGTCGCCGAACTGACCGAGTGCGGGATCAGGGCGGCCACCGCGATCGCCCGGCCCGGAGTGACAGCCCGGGACCTCGTGCGCGAGTTCGAGACGACCGTCGCGGCCGGGGGCGCCCGGCCGAAGTTCGCGATGGTCGCCTTCGGCCGGGCAGGCGCGGCGGGCCAGGCCGTCTCCACCGAGCCGCTGCGGCGCGGCGACTCCGTCTGGCTGGACGTCGGCTGTGTCCTCGACGGCTACTGGTCCGACATCGCCCGCCTCTACAGCCTGGGCGAACCCACCCCCAAACTCGCCCGCTACCACGCGGCCATGGTCGCCGGCGAGGAACGGGCGCTGGCCGAGGCCTGCCCCGGTATGACGGGAAAGGAACTGTTCGATCTGGCCGTGGAAGCGGTTCGCGAGGCGGGCGTACCCCACTACCGTCGTCATCATGTCGGGCACGGCATCGGGGTGGAGATCTACGATCCGGTCCTCGTCACGCCCGACAACGACGACCGGCTGGAGGAGAACACCGTGGTCAACTTCGAGACGCCGTACTACGAGTTCGGGCTCGGCGCGGTACAGATCGAGGACCCGTTCGTGGTGGGCGCCGACGGAAACCGGCTGCTGACCACCTTGGAACGCCGGCTGACGGTGATCGGCTGACATGCCCGGACCGACCGCCCCCAGTACGGTGACCGTCGCTCAGAACCCCGCCCTGCGCTCCCTCGTCTGCCTCCGCTGCGGCACCCACCACCCCGTGGGGGACCTCCCGCGGGGCTGCCCGGCCTGTCTCGCGAACGGCACTCCGGCGAACGTGGCCTGCGCGTACGAAGGCGCAAACGGCACCTCCGGCGGAGTACACCTGCCCTACTCCGTGCCCTGCACCCTCGGCGAGGGCCGGACACCGCTGCTGCGCGCCGACCTCGACCTGGACCTCGACCTGCGGCTCAAGTGGGAGGGTGCCAACCCGACCGGGTCGCACAAGGACCGCTTCAGCGCGCTCGCCGTCGCCCGTGCCCTGCATGGCGGCTACCGGGCCGTGGCGGCGGCCTCCTCCGGCAACGCGGGTGTGTCCCTGGCCGCCTACTGCGGGCGTGCCGGTCTCGGGTGCGAGATCGCCGTCACGGACGACATCCCCGAGCGCGTCGCCACGCTGATGCGTGACCTCGGCGCACATGTCGTCTCCTTTCCCGAGGCGGCGGCACGGTGGCGGCATCTCGCCGCACACGTGGGCTCGCCGACCGTGCTGCCGGTCACCAACTTCCAGCTGCCGCCGGTCGGCAGCAGTGCGTTCGGCATCGAGGGCTACAAGTCACTCGCCGCCGAGATCCTCACCGATCTGGCGGGCGAGTGGCCGGACTGGGTCGTCGTCCCCACCTCGCGCGGTGATCTGGCCTGGGGCATGTATCTCGGCTTCCGCGAGATGTGCGGGGAGCGTCCGGTGCCCCGGCTGTGCCTGGTGGAGCCGTTCCCCAGGGTGTCGGCCGTGCTCGACGGCGCCGAGCCGTACGGCGACTTCCCGGGCGGGACCGGTGTGATGCCGTCCCTCGCGGGCAACTCCGTGGCGCTTCAGGCGGTGGAGGCCGTACGCCGTTCCGGTGGACGGGCGCAGGTGGTGGACGACGACACGGTGACCGCCGAGACCCGCCGGTTGTGGCGTACCGGTCTGCCGCTGGAACCCAGCAGTGCGGCGGCTCTGGTCGCGGTCGCCGACGCCCGTGTCTCCGGAGCCATCGAGCCCGGCTCTCGGGTGGTGGCGGTGGCAACGGCCCACGGCCTGAAGGGAATGTGACCGGCACCGGATCACCGCCCGGGTATGTCACTCGGGGCCTGCTGCGTGCGGTGGCCGCCGTCCCGGGGTCTCTTCGGCACGGGCGGCCGCTCGTGCGGTCCGTCATCCTGCGTGCATCTGTTCCGTGTGCGTGTGCGTGTGTGGACGTGCTCCGCTCCGTGCAGGGCCGCCCCGCTCAGGGCTGTCCCGGCCACCTTCCGTAGGGCTCGTGAGGTCGTGGCTCCTTCGAACGTCCGGTGTTCACCGGGCTCGGTCGGCCCCCGGTGCCGGAACCGGAGGCACGGTTCCTCAAGAACCGGACCAGATGCGGACTAGAAGCGGATGGCGTCCAGCGGTGCCGTGCCCTGTTCGAGGTCACCGGTCAGGATCGCGTGGTGCAGCCGCTGCAGCACCCCCGAAGGGTCCACCCCCAACTCCCGGACCAAACACTCTCTGGCCTGCTGGTAGACCTGTAAAGCCTCGGACCGGCGGCCCGCGCGGTACAGCGCGATCATCAGCTTGGCCTGGAATCCCTCGTGCGTGGGCTGCGAAGCGACCAACTTGATGAGTTCGGCGAGCAGTTCATGGTGGTAGCCGAGCCGCAGGTCGGCCCCGATGCGCAGTTCGAGGACGCTCTTGCGGATCTCCTCCAGCCGCAGTGCCTCGGACACCAGCACCGGGCCGGGGTTCATGTCGACCATCGCCGGCCCGCGCCACAGCTCCAGGGCCTCGCGCAGGGTACGCGACGCCTTGTCCGTCTCACCCGCGGTGAGCTGGGCCCGGCCGCGCTGGGCCCGTTGCTCGAACCGGAGCGAGTCGAGGTCCTCGGCCGGCAGGGTGAGCATGTACCCGCCGACGAAGGTCCGCAGCTCGTCGCCTGGGTCCTGGTCGCAGACCCCGGAACGGGCGGCCAGGCGGAGGGACTTGCGGAGTTGGTAGATGTACGTCTGCAGCGTCGTCGCCACGCTGTTGGGCGGGCGGTCCTCCCAGACCTCCTCTATCAGCTGTTCGTTGCGAACCACCTGATTCGCGGACGTGGCGAGCAGCGCCAGGATCCGGCGTGGTTTGGGTGCCGTGGGAGTGACGTTCTTGCCGTTGACGGTGACCGAAAGTGGTCCCAACAGGCTGATCTGCATGGCCTCCACACCCTTCGTTGTGAATGCAAACTGCAGTCCGCCGCCAAATTGATTGCATGGTCAACCAAATGGCGGCCAATGAATTTTCGGCACTATGCGCAATGCGGAAATGAGGGAGGTGGTGGGTGATGTCGTGACGCCGGCGGGCGGTGTGGCCGGTCGACGCTCTTGAAATCGTGCGCGAGATCAGCGAGGCCGACCGGGCGGCTGGATTTCGCGCAACAATTCGCGCGGCGACTCGCGGTGGGTTCCGGCCGTGACTTCCGCCGGCCGTCAGCCTGTGGCGCGTGGCTGGATGGTGCCGATCACCGCAGTGCATGGGCGAGCGTATTGAGACATCTCTGTTGTTCCCCCGATTTTGATGGCGAGCAGACCTCTACCAGCATCCAACTATGCCCGAGGCGGATTCCCCCGGCAAGTAATTTGGTGATTTTTGGAATTTTTTGAAAGAATCTCCTGCGGTGTCAGGTTCGATGAAAACAACCTTCGGTCGCTGTTCGGAAAGCATCGTATTCCCGGTGGCGGCGGTTTCACCGCAGCTGTGACCAGAGTGCGTTTTCCTCGGGTTCAAGCGGAACGTGCGGAATGAGACGTTCCGGGTGTCCGGGTGCGGGTCCCCCCGTGTCGTCACCGGCGATGTCGGGTTCCTCGGCCGGGAAGGTCGGGGCGGTGGGGGTGGCCGGGTGGTTCACGAAGACTCCCGGTGGCGGCGGCATGCCGATGGCGAGGGCGCCCATGATCTGGGCGCCGGCTCCCAGATCGTGCGCGAACGACAGGAGCATCCGGCCGCACCACCGCAGTATCCGCCGTGCCTTCATCCGCCGACCTCAGCTCTCGCTGTCGTTTCCGGTACCCGCATCCTGTTCGTGGCGACTCGACTTCTGGTCGAGGCACGGTGAGGGCGCGGCGCGAACCCGCTCGAAAAAGGGCCCGGACGTGCGACGACGGCAGACCGGGGGCGGTCTGCCGTCGAGGGGGTGGCGGTGGATCGGCGGTGCCGTCGGTCCCCGGATCGGGGCCGGAAGCGGGGCGTACGGTTTGTTCGACCGTGCCCGCGGGTGTCCTGTCCGCTCCTATCCGTGCTCGATCGCGACCTTGGGCAGGCGCTTCGCCACGCTGCCGGGCAGCCACCAGGCGTACCTGCCGAACAGCTGCATGACGGCGGGCAGGACGAGGCAGCGGATGATCACGGCGTCCACGAAGACCGCCACCGCCAGTCCGAAGCCGAACTGCATGAGCATCCGGTCCCCGCTGAACATGAAGGCCCCGAAGACCACGATCATGATCGCGCCGGCCGCTGTGACCACCTGGCCGGTGGTGGCCAGTCCCTGCCGGATGGCCAGGGCGGGGTCGTGGCTGCGCTCCCACTCCTCGTGCATACGGGAGAGCAGGAAGACCTCGTAGTCCATGGACAGGCCGAACACGATGGCGAAGATCAGAACAGGGACGTATGCCTCGATGGGTCCTTCCTGGACGCCCAGGGCGCCGTTCTGGAAGACCAGGGTCATGACGCCCATGGAGACGCCGACGCTCAGCAGGTTGAGCGCCGCCGCCTTGAGCGGGATCAGGATCGAGCGGAACACCAGGAGCAGGAGCAGTACCGACAGGCCGACGACCACGGCGACGAAGGCGGGCAGCCGGTTGGCGACGGCGTCGGCGAAGTCCTCGGCGGTCGCGGTGGAGCCGCCGAGGAGGAAGTTCGCCCCGGTGTCCCGGGCCACCGACGGCAGTACGTCGTCGCGGAGTTGGCCGACCAGCTCGTTGGTGGCGGCGTCCTGGGGGGCGGACTCGGGGAAGACGATGATCGTCGACAGGTCGTCGCCCGACGACTGCGGCGGCAGTACGGCGGCCACGCCCTCGGTGTCCTGCAGTGCCGAACGGGCACTGGCGGCGGCGGCGGAGTCGCCCTCGGCGACCACGATCAGCGGTCCGTTGAAGCCCGGGCCGAAGCCCTTGGCCAGCAGGTCGTACGCCTGGCGGGTGGTCGTCGACGTCGAGTCGGTGCCGGAGTCGGCGAAGCCGAGCCGCATGTCGAGCGCGGGCAGGGAGAGGGCCGCGAGAGCCGCGACCGGCACCAGGGCGGCCACCCAGGCCCGGCGCTGCACGGCGGCCGACCAGCGGCCCCAGCGCTCGCCCTCGGTGCCCTTGCCCTTCTCGACCCGGCGGCGCACCTGCTTCTCGATCCGGCCGCCGAAGACACCGAGCAGCGCCGGCAGCAGGGTCAGCGACGCGACCATGGTGAGCAGCACGGTGAGCGCGACGGCCACGGCCACGCCCTGGAGCGAGCCCAGGCCGAGCACGACGAGTCCGAGGAGCGCCACGATGACCGTGCAGCCCGCGAAGAACACCGTACGGCCGGCGGTGTCGATGGCCTTCGTGGTGGCCGCCTCCCGGTCGGCGCCGGTGGACAGTTCGCTGCGGAAGCGGGAGAACACCAGCAGCGCGTAGTCGATGCCGACGCCGAGGCCGACCAGCATCATCAGGGGGGCCGTGAAGTTGGCGATGGTCGCCAAGTGTGAGGCCAGGATGATCAGCCCGAGCGTCGATCCCACGGCGAACAGCGCGATGACGACGGGCAGTACGGCCGCGAACAGCGACCCGAAGAGCAGGACGAGGATCACCAGGGCGGCCAGGATGCCGATGCCCTCGGCGGAGCCGCTGTCCTCGCTCTGCACCGCCCGGACCGGATCGCCGGACAGCTCGACGCGCAGCCCGCCGCCGTCCGCCTTCTGTGCGGTGTCGACGATCTGTTCGGCGTCGGCGGCCGGGATGTCCTCGGACTGCTTGTCGAGCGCGACGGTGGCATAGCCGATGGTGCCGTCCTCGGAGACGGCGCCCGTGTTGCCGTATGGGCTGACCACACTGACGACGTGCGGTTCCTTCTTCATCGCGGCGAGCATCGACTCGACCCGCTGCCTGGTCGCCGCCTCGGTGAGTCCGCCCTTCGCCTCCAGGACGATCTGTACGCTCGTCCCGGCCTGGGAGGGTGCCCGTTCCTGGAGTACGTCGAGGGCTTTCTGGGACTCGGTGCCGGGCAGGCTGAAGTCGTTGTGGTAGGCGTCGCCGACCGCCTGGGAGCCCAGGCTCACGGCCACCAGGGCGACGATCCAGCCGACCAGCGCCCACCAGCGGCGCCGGAACGACACCCGTGCCAGGCGCTCGAAGGCGCTCGGCCGCTCCGTTCCCGGGGCGTCCTGCGCCCCGGGAAGGCTCTCTTTGGACGTGGCCACGGCAGCTCGACCTCCCGTTCCATGGTTCTCCCGCCGTCGGAAGGGGGCGGGAGGGGAGACCACGGATAGATAGATTGCCTACATGTAGGTGGCCGACGTTAGCACATGATGTAGATTGCCTACATGATGTCTGATGCGCTACGTGGCCATCTGGACGCGCTGATCCTCGCGGTGCTCGAGAAGGAGCCCCTGCACGGTTACGCGGTCATGGAGGCCCTGCAGGTGAGCAGCGGCGGCGCGCTCGACCTGCCGACGGGGTCGCTGTATCCCGCGCTGCGCCGGCTGGAGCGGGCCGGCCTCGTGGAGAGCGAGTGGAGCACGGTCGGCGGGCGGCGGCGCCGCACCTACCAGTTGACGTCGGCGGGCAGTCGCACGCTGGCGGCCGAGCGGACGAAGTGGCGGGACTTCTCCGCCATGGTCGACGGCGTGCTGCGACCGGGGCCCGCCACAGCCTGAGTGCTCCGCCGGAAGTGCCGTGTGTCGCCCGCGGGTTCGTCGTGGCCGGCCGCTTCCCTCACTCTCGGCTTCGCTCGAACGGGGGCCCCTCGCGGCGGAGCCGCAGATCGACGCGCCCCCGCGCCCCTTCGGGATGCTGCCGAACCGCTCTGGACTGCACCGGACCCGCTTTGGGCCTGCCCGGCGGTGAGGGAACAGTCGTGCCCGGTTTCTCCTGCCTGTCCGTCACGGGTGGAGCCGGTCGGTCAGGCGGCGCGCAGGCAGCGGTGGCCGGCGACCGCGACAGCGGCCAGGGGGATGCCGAGCAGCAGGGCGGTGCCCGGCAGGCCGGTGATGCCCAGCAGAGAGTCGGTGGCCGGGCTGTAGAGCGTCAGCAGCAGGCCCAGTACGCCGAAGACGGCGCACACCAGGAACGCGAACAGGCCCGCCGCGCGCACCAGTCGGCGCCGTATCCCCAGGAAGCGCACACCCGCGCCGGTGGCGATCGCGAGGGACAGGGCGATGGCGATGGCGATCCCGCCGGTCCAGCGGACCGCCTGGTCCACCAGCAGATAGCCCGCGCTCACGTCCCCGCCCCCGCCGTGCCCGGCGAGACGGAGCATGGCCCACCAGGCGACCGGCTGGGCGATCAGCACGGCGCAGATCAGCACCGCGGTGCGTCGGCCCTCGGCCAGGCCCAACTCCGCCTGGTAGTCGGGGGCGATGGTCTGCACGGCGCCGAAGTCGGCGACTGCGAGCCGCTCCGCGCTCTCGCGGTCCAGACCGCTCTCCTCGTACGCCTCCGCGGCGTCGAACAGCCCGTCCCGAGCCTCCGTGAGGAGGTCCGCCTTGGCTGCTCGCGGGCCGTGCAGCGCCTCGGCCAGCTCTTCGACGTATCGGTCAATCACCGGGTCTCCTGAGCTCTTCCGCCGCGTGCGGTCGTTGCCAAGTATAGGCAGCGGATGACCACGGCCGGTCAGGGAAAACCCTGACTCACCCCTGATCCGGCCGTGCTCCCGCTGGGTGTCCAGGACTCGCAGGTCATGCCCGGGTCTCTCTCACCCGCCTCTTTCGGCCCAGCCCCGAGTACGTCCAGTGCCTCCGGCGTTCGAGAGGCGAGGTCGCAGCCGTCCAGGCCGCTTCTGCAGCCCGAGCCGGGGTGTTTCCCTGTCCGGCGTTTGCAGGACAGGGCCCGTCCAGGGCGGTGACGGGGGCGCAGCCCCCAGGCATGGGCACGGGCAGGGGCGGCGGGGGGCGACCGTACGAGCCCGGCTTGCCGCACCGTGGTAGCCGCCGCCCGCACCGCCGCACCGGCCTCAGCCGCTCCCGGAGCCCGCGAGCGCGGGGCCGTCGAGGAGGTGGTCGACCAGGTCGGGGACGGTGGGCCGGTCGAACACCAGGGTCGCGGACAGCCGTAACCCGGTGGCTGCGGTGAGCCGGTTGCGCAGCTCGACCCCGGCCAGGGAGTCGAATCCCAGATCCTTGAACGTCTGGTTGACGTCGACCGGTTCGTCCTGTCCGTAACCGAGCACGGCCGCCACCTCGGCCACCAGCAACTCGGCCAGGACGTCCCGGCGCCGCTCGGTGGGCAGCGCCGCCAGCCGCCTCGGCCAGGCCGGACCCGTGTCGTCCGTCTGCTCCCGCCGGGCCGTGCGCCGGGGCGGCGGACGCAGCCCGCCCAGACCGCGCAGCACCGGCGGCAACTCGCCCCGGCCGGCCGACGCGCTGAGCGCCGGCCGGTTCCAGCGCACCGGCAGGACATGCGCGATGCCCGTGGCGAGCGCCGCGTCGAACAGGGCGAGGCCCTCCGCCGCGCCGAGCGCGGTCATCCCGCCCCGGCTCAGCCGCGCGCGGTCCGCCCCGGACAGATGCCCGGTCATTCCGCTCGCCTGCTCCCACAGTCCCCAGGCGAGCGAGGTGGCGGGCAGGCCCTCGGCGGCGCGGCGGTGGGCCAGGGCGTCGAGGAAGGAGTTGGCGGCGGCGTAGTTCGCCTGCCCCGGTGAACCGAGGGTGGCGACCACCGATGAGAACTGCACGAACGCCGACAGCCGTCGCCTGCGCGTGAGTTCGTGCAGATGCAGAGCCGCGTCCGCCTTGGGCCGAAGAACGCGGTCCACGGCGTCCACGGTGAGCGCCCCGACGGTGGAGTCCGCGAGGACGCCCGCCGCGTGCACGATGCCGGTCAGTGGCAGTTCGGGCGGGACGGACTCCAGCAGCCGGGCCACCGCCGCCCGCTCCGCCGTGTCGCAGGTGGCGAAGGAGACCCGGGCGCCCAGCGCGGACAGCTCCGCCGCCAGTTCCCCGGCCCCGTCGGCGTCCGCGCCCCGGCGGCTCGCCAGCAGCAGGTGGCGGACACCGTGCCCGGTGACGAGGTGCCGGGCCAGGAGACGGCCGAGGGTGCCGGTGCCGCCGGTGATCAGGACCGTGCCGTGCGGCTCGTCGAAGGCGGGCGGCAGGGTCAGCACGACCTTGCCGGTGTGGCGGGCCTGGGCCAGGTCGCGCAGGGCCCGTGGACCCTCCTGGACGGGCCGGGAGGTCACGGGCAGCGCGGTGAGCGCGCCTTGGGCGAAGAGGCCGAGGATCTCGGTGAGCAGCCGGCCCACGTGCTCGGGCGGGGTTCGGAGCAGGTCGTACACGTCGTAACGGATGCCAGGATGCCGCCGTTCGATCTCCGCCGGGTCCCGGATGTCGGTCTTGCCGATCTCGACCAGGTGCCCGGAGGGGGCCAGCAGACGCAGGGACGCGTCGAGGAGCCGGCCGGTCAGGGAGTTGAGGACGACGTTCATCCCGGCGCCGCCGGTGACCCGCCGGAACGTCTCCGCGAACCCGTCGTCCCGCGAACTCGCCAGGTGGTCGTCGGCCACGCCTGCGGCGCGCAGGGTGTCCCACTTGGCGGGGGAGGCGGTCGCGAAGACCTCGGCGCCCAGGTGCCGGGCGAGCCGGACGGCGGCCAGACCGACACCGCCGGCCCCGGAGTGGACGAGGACACGGTCGCCGGGGCGCACCTTCGCCAGCTCCACCAGGGCCTGGTACGCGGTCAGGAACACCACGGGCACACTCGCCGCCCGCACGAACGACCAGCCGTCGGGAATCCGTACCACCGCACGGTGGTCGGCGACGGCCCGTGGCCCGAAGGAGCCGTCCGTCACCAGCCCCATGACGTGATCGCCGGGCAGGAGGCCGTCCACACGGGACCCCGTCTCCAGCACGACCCCGGCACCCTCCAGACCCATGCCCTCCTGACCCGGGACCATGTCCAACGCCACCACTGCGTCACGGAAGTTGACGCCCGCCGCCCGCATGGACAGCCGTATCTCCTGCGGGCCGAGCGGGCGCGTCCCCCGGTCGTCGGGCAGCAGCGCCAGCCCGTCGAGGGTGCCGGGCGCGCGGGTGTCCAGGTGCCAGCTCGCGCTTCCACATGGGGTGTTGAGTGTGTCTCGTGCGGGTGTCGCGGTGAGGCGCGGGGTGTGCCAGGTCCCGCCGCGGAGGGCGAGTTCGGTTTCGCCCGTGGCCAGGGCGGCGGCCAGAGCGGCGGACCCGGCCTCCTCCGTACCCGTGTCGATCAGGGTGAACCGGCCAGGGTGCTCGCTCTGGGCGCTCCTCAGCAGACCCCGGACGGCTGCGGCCGCGAGATCGGGACCCGGCGGGAAAGCGGCGTTCTCGGTGACGACGACCAGTTGGGACGCGCGCAGCCGCTCGTCGGCCAGCCAGCCCTGGACCAGTTCCAGGGACGCTCGGACGGCCGAGTGGACCGTGTCGGGCTCGTCCTCGTCGTCGGGGACCGGGGGCCGGAAGACCGCCACCACGTCCGGTACGGCGGCACCGGCGTCGAGCGCCGACAGGAGCGCGGGGAGGCCGGGGTGGGTCGGTGCCGTCGGCAGGGAGGGGTGAGAGGCGGGACCGAGTACGGCCCAACCGGGCTCCGGTGGCGTCGGGTCGGCGGGCACAGGATGCCAGGTCACCTCGAACAGGGCGTCGGCGGCTGACGGGTCGGCCGTGGCGGCCAGTGCGGCGCGTGGTGTGCGGCGCAGCGTCACCTGCTCCACGGTGACGACCGGTGCGCCGGACGGGTCGGTGAGGATCAGGCGTGCCTGGTGAGGGCCGATGGGTGTCACCCGTACCCGGACGCGGTCCGCCTCGACGGCGTGGGTGCGGACTCCGCTGAAGGAGAAGGGGAGGAGAAGCCCGTCGCCGATGTCGGGCGCGGTCAGGCCGTGCAGGACCAGGGCATGGAGCGCGGCGTCCAGCAGGGCCGGATGGATGGTGAAGCCGGTGACGTCCGTGTGGTCAGGGGAGAGTTCGACCTCGGCGTACAGCTCGCCGGTGAGGCCGTCGCCCTCCGCCGGGTGTCCGGTCGCGCGCACGTTCCGGAAGGCCGGGCCGTAGTGGTAACCGGCCTGTGCCAGGCGGGAGTAGACGGTTTCCGGGGCGAGCGGGCGGGCTCCGGGAGGCGGCCACTCGGCCAGGGGGGACGGTGCCTCCTCGGGAAGCGCGGAGAGGGCGCCCGAGGCATGGCGGGTCCAGGGGGCCAAGGGGTCCGTGGCGGGGCGTGAGTGGATCGTGAGGGTACGGCGGCCGGTGTCGTCGGGGCCCGTGGCGGCGAACTGGACGTCCACGGCTCCGGACGCGGGCAGTGCGAGCGGCGCCTCCAGTACGAGGTCGTCCAGGGCGAGTCCGCCGAGGCGGTCGCCGGCGTGCAGGGCGAACTCGACCAGCGTGGTGCCCGACAGCAGCACCGAGTCGTGCACGACATGGTCGGAGAGCCAGGGATGGTCGGCCGTCGAGAGGCGGCCGGTGAGCAGCAGGCCGCCGTCGGCCGCCGCGTCCACGGCCGCACCGAGCAGCGGATGCCCGGTCGCCGTCACACCGAGACGGGCCAGGTCCCCGGTGGTCGGTTCCGGGGCGAGCCAGTAGCGGCGACGCTGGAAGGCGTACGTCGGCAGTTCCACGAACTCCGGTCCCGCGGGCGGGAGTACGGACGTCCAGTCGACGTCCGCGCCCCGGACGTACGCCTCTGCGAGCGAGGTCAGCAGCCGGCGCCGGCCGCCGTCGCGCCGGTGCAGGGTGCCGACGGCGGCGCCCGCGACGCCCGCTCCCTCCAGGGCGTCCTGGAGGGCGATGGTCAGCACCGGATGGGGGCTGCACTCGATGAACAGGTCGTGTCCCGCGTCGACGAGCGCGGTGACGGAGTCCTGGAACCGTACCGGGTTGCGCAGACTGCGGAACCAGTAGTCGGCGTCCATGACCGTGTCGTCGGTGAGCGGGCCGCCGGTGAGCGTGGAGTAGAGGGGGACTTCGGGGTGGCGCGGAGCCACCGGGCCCAGTACGTCGAGGAGTACGGCGCGCAGACTCTCCACGTCGGGCGTGTGGGAGGAGTAGTCGACCGGGACCACCCGCGCGTGCACGCCCTCGGTCTCCCAGCCGGCGACGAGTGTGGCGAGCAGCGGGGCCGGGCCCGCGATCACCGTGGCGGCCGGGCCGTTGACGGCGGCGATGTGCACCCGGCCCGCCGACTCGGCGAGCCTCTCCCGCACTTGGTCGTGCGGCAGGGCGACCGAGGCCATCCCGCCGGTGCCCGCGAGCCGGATCAGCGCCCGGCTGCGCAGCGCGACCACGCGGGCCGCGTCCGTCAGCGACAGCGCGCCGGACACGCACGCGGCCGCGATCTCCCCCTGGGAGTGTCCGATCACGGCGTCGGGCACGACACCGTGCGCCCGCCACACCTCCGCCAGCGACACCATCACCGCCCACAGCGCGGGCTGGACCACATCGACCCGGTCGAGTGAGGCGGAGCCGGGAGCGTCGTTCAGTACGTCGAGCAGCGACCAGTCGGTGTGCGGGGCGAGGGCTTCGGCGCACTGGTGTATCCGTTGCGTGAACACCGGTGATCCGGCGAGGAGTTCGCGTGCCATGCCGGCCCACTGGGACCCCTGTCCGGGGAACACGAAGACCGTACGGCCGCCCGCCGTCGCCCGGCCGCGTACGACGCCCGGCGGATCCTCGCCACGGGCGAACTCGGCCAGCAGGGAAGCGAACCGGTCGGTGTCGTCGGCGAGGACGACCGCTCGGTGGTCCAGCCGGGCGCGGGTCGTGGCCAGTGCGTGACCGAGGTCGCCGGGGTGCACGGGGTGTGATTCCGGGCGGTCGGCCAGGGTTTCGGCGAGGCGGGCGGCCTGGTCGCGGAGGGCCGGCTCCGTGCGGGCGGAGAGGGGCCAGGGAAAAGGGAGGGAGACAGGGCTTGCGGGGAGTGGCCGGGCCGCTTCGGCGCCGGCGATGTCGGCGGCGGGCGCCTCCTCCAGGATCACATGGGCGTTCGTACCGCTGATGCCGAACGACGAGACGGCCGCCCGGCGCGGCGCTGCACCGCGGGGCCAGGGGCGGGCACGGGTGAGGAGTTCGACGGTGCCGTCCGTCCAGTCGACGTGCGGGGTGGGCGCATCGACGTGCAGGGTCGCAGGGAGCAGGCCGTGGCGCATGGACTGCACCGTCTTGATGACTCCGCCGACCCCGGCGGCGGCCTGGGCATGGCCGATGTTCGACTTCAACGAGCCCAGGAACAGCGGGCGTTCACGGCCCTTGCCGTACGTCGACAGCAGCGCCCGCGCCTCGATCGGGTCGCCGAGCCGCGTGCCCGTGCCGTGCGCCTCCACGGCGTCGATGTCGTCGGGGGAGAGCCCGGCGGCCTGGAGCGAGGCCCGGATGACCCGTTCCTGTGCGGGACCGCTCGGGGCGGTGAGGCCGTTGCTGGCCCCGTCCTGGTTGACGGCGGAGCCCCGGACGACGGCCAGTACCCGGTGGCCATTCGCCCGGGCGACGGACAGGCGTTCCAGTACGAGGAGACCGACGCCCTCGGCCCAGGACGTGCCGTCGGCCCCCGCGGCGAACGGCTTGCACCGGCCGTCAGGCGCGAGCCCGCGCTGCCTGCTGAACTCCAGGAACATGCCCGGCCGCGCCAGCACGGTCGCCCCGCCTGCCAGCGCGAGATCGCATTCGTCGTCGTACAGCGAACGGCAGGCCAGATGCAGGGCGACCAGGGAGGACGAGCAGGCCGTGTCGACGGTGACGGCCGGGCCGCGCAGGCCGAGGGCGTACGCGATGCGCCCGGAGGCGACGCTCACCGTGGTGCCGGAGAGGAGGTAGCCCTCGACGCCCTCGTCGCCTGTGCGGGACAGCGAGGCGTACTCCTGCGCGGTGAGGCCGGCGAAGACGCCGGTGCGGCTGTCGCGCAACCGGGTCGGGTCGAGGCCGGCGTGCTCCAGTGCCTCCCAGGCGCCTTCCAGCAGGAGCCGTTGCTGCGGGTCCATGGCGAGCGCCTCGCGCGGGCTGATGCCGAAGAACTCCGCGTCGAACTCGTCGGCGTCGTGCAGGAACCCGCCGTGGCGGGTGTACGTGCGGCCGGGCGACGGGTCGTCGGCGCCCTGATCGGCGTCGTACGGGTCGAACAGCTCGTCCGTGCGCCAGCCCCGGTCGGTGGGGAACCCGGAAACGGCGTCCGTGCCGGAGGCGACCAGACGCCACAGGTCGTCGGGACCGTGGACGTCGCCGGGGTAGCGGCAGGCCATCCCGACGATCGCGACGGGTTCGCGGGCCCGCTCCCGTGCCTCGGCCAGTTCGCGCCGGGCCCGGTACAGCTCGGTGGTCGCCCGTTTCAGATAGGCGCGCAGACGGTCCGGGGGCATGACGGACTCGGTCCCGGACTCGGGCTCAGGCGTCGAACTCGTCGATGAGGGCGAAGATTTCGTCATCGGTGGCGGTTCCGATCTGTTCGATGAGGTCGGTGTCCCGGGCCCGCCCCGAAGAGGGGGACGGGGACGACGGATGCGCCAACTCGGCTGCTTCGTAAGAAAGTTGAGTGAGGAGGTGTTCGGCGAGGTCGGCCGGGGTGGGCCGGTCGAAGACGAGGGTCGTGGGCAGGCTCAGCCCGGTCAGCTCCCGCAGCCGGTCCCGGAACTCGACGCCGGTCGCCGAGTCGAAGCCGGAGTCGCGGAAGGAACGGGTGGCGTCGATCGCGCCGGGGCCCGGGTGCCCGAGCACGGCCGCTGCCTCGGCGCGTACCAGGCCCAGGGCGGTGCGGTACCGGTCCCTGGCCGTGGTGTCGGCCAACATGCGCTGCCAGTAAGGGTGTTCGGGAGCTCCGAGTCGCTGGGGGCTCGGCACGGGTGCCTGTGGTGACGACGGCTCGGGCAGCCAGTGGTGGGCACGCCGGAAGGCGTACGTCGGGAGGTCCGTGCGGGGGCCCGGGCCCAGGAGGGCGGACCAGTCCACCGGGACCCCGGCCGTGTGCAGACGGGCGACCGCGGTGAGCAGGGACTCCGGTTCCGGGCGGCCCGGACGGAGCGTGGCCGTCAGGGTCGGGGGCAGCGGGCCGGTGGTGGGGTCGGTGGGCGGCAGGCAGCGGGCGGCCTGGGGGATGAGGGCGGGGTCGGGTCCCAGCTCCAGGTAGGCACCGGTGGCGGACGCGGCGAGGGTGCGTATCCCGTCGGCGAAGCGGACCGTGGCCCTGATGTGCCGGGTCCAGTAGTCCGGTGAGCGGAGCTGATCGGCGGTGGCGATTTCGCCGGTGACGTTCGAGAGGACCGGGAGACGGGGGGCGCGGTAGTCGAGGCCGGCCGCCACGCGCCGGAAGTCGTCGAGGACCTGGTCCATGAGCGGGGAGTGGAACGCGTGCCCGGTGCGCAGCCGACGGGTCCTGCGGCCCAGCCCGGCCCAGTGTCCGGTCAGCTGCTCCACGGCCTCGATGGTGCCCGAAACGACCACGGAATCCGGTGAGTTGACCGCGGCGATGTCGACGGCGTCTGTGATGCCGGGCAGGGCGGTCAGCGCGGTGCGTACCTCGTCCTCGGTCGCCTGGACGGCGAGCATGGCGCCGGTGCCGGAGGCGTGGTGCATCAGCCGGCCCCGGGCCGCGACGAGCGCGGCGGCGTCGGCGGTCGAGAGGACGCCGGCCGCGTGCGCGGCGGTCAGCTCGCCGACCGAGTGGCCGGCAAGGACGGAGGGGCGGACACTCCAGGACTCCAGGAGCCGGAACAGGGCGGTCTCCAGGGCGAACAGGGCGGGTTGGGCGTAGTCGGTGCGAAGGGTCAGGTCACTGTCTGCGGTGGCGAACATGGCCTCGTGCAGGGGGAGTTCGAGGTACGGGTCGAAGTGGCCGCAGAGCTCGTCCAGGGCGTCGGCGAACACGGGGAAGGCGGTGTACAGGCCCTGTCCCGCTCCGGACCACCGGCCCCCCTGACCGGCGAACAGGACTGCGAGTCCGTCACCGGCGCCGACTCGACCTCGTACCGAGCCGGGATCGGGCCGTCCTTCGGCCAGTGCGCCGAGGGCGTCCGAGGGGGGTGCCTGTCCGGCGGCGGCGAACAGTACGGCCCGGTGTTCGTGATGGTTGCGGGCGGTGGCGAGGGTGCGGGCGATGGTGGGTGGAGGCAGGTCGGGGTGGTGTCGCACGTGGTCGAGGAGGGCACGCGCCTGGGCCCGGAGGGCGGGGGCCGTGCGGGCGGAGAGGAGGAAGGGGACGGGGGTGGCGGCGGGCAGAGGTGTCGGAGGCTCGTTCGCCGCGGGCGGGGGTCCCGCCATGACGACGTGGCAGTTCGTGCCGCCCATCCCGAACGACGACACTCCGGCGAGCGGCGGCTCGTCGGGGTGGGGCCAGGCGGCGGGTTCCGTCTGGACGCGCAGACCCAGGGCGTCGAGCGGGATCCCGGGGGGCGGACTCGTGAAGTTCAGGCTGGGGGCGAGGAGCCGGTGTCGAATGCACAGGGCCGTTTTGAGCAGGCCCACCAGACCGGCCGCGCCCTCCAGGTGCCCTACGTTCGTCTTGGCCGAGCCGACCAGAAGGGGATCGGAGGCCCGGCGGCCGGCGCCCAGCACCGCGCCCAGGGCCGCCGCCTCCACCGGGTCGCCCACCCGGGTGCCCGTGCCGTGGAGTTCGACGTACTGCACCCGGGAGGGGTCGACGCCCGCCGTCCGGCAGGCGCGGCGCAGCACGTCCTCCTGGGCCGCACGGCCCGGCACTGTCAGCGGGTCCGGGCCGGCGTCGCTGTTCATGGCCGAGCCCAGGACGACACAGTGGACGCGGTCCCCGTCGGCGAGCGCCCGGGCCAGCGGCTTGAGGACGACGAGGACGCCGCCTTCGCCCCGCGCGTATCCGTCGGCGCGCGCGTCGAAGGTGTGGCAGCGGCCGTCCGGTGACAGTGCCCCGAAACTCCGGGCCGCCAGCAGGCTGCCCGGCGCCAGGTTGAGGTGGACCGCGCCCGCGAGGGCGACCGGCGCCTCGCCGTGCCGCAGGGCCGTGCAGGCCAGGTGCACCGCGGCCAGGCCCGATGACTGCCCGGTGTCCACGGTCAGGCTCGGGCCGCCCAGGCCCAGGACATGGCTGACGCGGCCCGCGATGACGCTCCGGTGGACCCCGGGGAGGGTGTGGGCGGAGAGGGCTTCCGGGCCGCGTGCGTGGGTGAGCTGGGCGTAGTCGTCGGCCATCGCGCCCACGAACACGCCGGTGCCGGTGGCACGCAGGCCGGCGGGGACGGTGCGGGCGTCCTCCAGGGCCTCCCAGGCCAGCTCCAGCATCAGCCGCTGCTGCGGGTCCATGGCGTTCGCCTCGCGCGGCGCGATACCGAAGAAGCCCGCGTCGAAGCCGGCCACGTCGTCGAGGAAGCCGCCCCTGGTCACTCCGTCCGGAAGGTTGGCGTAGCGGCCGGGGGGCGGGTCGGTGAGGGCGTCGCGGCCGGTGCGCAGCAGTTCCCAGAAGGCGTCCGGGGTCGGTGCGCCGGGCAGTCGGCACGCCATGCCGATCACCGCGATCGCGTCGGTAACCGGGGTGCTCATGGTGAGGCTCCCTCCGTCGGCCGGGTCGGTCCGTCGATCCTGCGGGCCGGGCATGGAAAACGGCTGAAGGATGGTTGGGGGTGGGGAGTGGGGGTCTGTCCGGCGGATCGGGCCGGAGGAAGGCCGAGGCGCCTTGTCGGTGCGCGAGGCCGAGTGCGGGGGCGCCGGCTGCCGACGACAACGCCGCTGGGGGTCCCCGCCGGGGGAAGCCGCGCGTCTCCGGCACGGGCCGGGCCGCCCGACAGGCCCCAGGGCCTTGAGGAGGGTGCGTCCAGGGCTTGAGGGGGGCGCGGCACGCTGGCGCGGCCGGCCGCCGAGACGCCGGTGGCGGCTCCCGTGCTGCCTGCGGTCCCCGTTTCCAGGAGGCGATCCACGATGCGGCTCGGTGTGAATCTGATGGCCCACAGCGCGGCGACCATGGCCCCGGAGGCGGAGCGGCTGGGCTACTCCACCGCCCTCGCGCCGGAGGGCCTGCACGACGCGGTGAGTGTGCTGGGCCTGGCGGCCGGCCGTACCGAACGCCTGACGCTGATGTCCGGGGTGTGCCAGATCCCGGCCCGGCAACCGGTGTTGGCCGCGATGACGGCCGCCACGCTCGCCAAACTCTCCGACGGCCGGTTCCGACTCGGCCTCGGGATCTCCAACGAGCACACCACCCGAAACTGGTACGGCGCCCCGTTCGGCCGCCCGCTGGCCCGCACCCGCGAGTACGTGACCGTCGTACGCACCGCCCTGCGCGGTGACGAAGTGCGGTACCGGGGTGAGCACTTCGCGCTGCCGCTCGGCGAGGAGTCCGCCGGGTTCCGGCTGGCGTCCGGCGGGGTGGAGGTGCCGTTGGACCTGGCCGCCGTGGGACCCCGGAACCTGCGGCTGGCCGGGGAGATCGCCGACGGCTGGCTCGGGGTGTTCTGCTCGCCCGAGCAACTGGCCGTGGCGGTGCCGGAGTTGGCGGCAGGGCGGCAGCTGGCCGGGCGGACGATGGACGGCTTCGAGGTCACGCTGACGCTGCCGCTGGCTCTCGGTGACGACGTGGCGACGCTGGCCCGGCCGATCCGCGGGTACGTCGCCCGGTTCCTGAGTCTGGGCCACCGGCGCGCCAACTACTACTACCGGCTGGCCGAGTCGATGGGCTACGGGACGGAGGCCGCCCGCGTCCAGGACCTGTACACCGCCGGCGACCCGGCCGCCGCCGCGGCAGCCGTACCGCTCGAGTTCATCGAGGCGACCGCGCTGATCGGCCCCGCCGAACGGATCGCCGACCGCCTGAAGGCATACGCGGCGGCGGGCGCCACCACCCTGTGCGTGGGCTCGGTCGCCCCGACGATCGACGCACAGGTGGCGATGCTCGGGGAGGCGATGGACGTGCTGCGGTCGATGGGGGTCTGACCGGTTCAGGCGCGGGCGAGCAGGTGCTCGGGCCGCCGATCCCGGGGGAGCGGCGGCCCGGCCGGTTGTCAGTCCCTGTCGCGCGCCAGCACCCGGTCGACCGCCGCGCCCAGCGCCCCGTCGGGGTCCGGCAGTGCCGTCGTCGCCCGCCATGCCACGAAGCCGTCGGGGCGGATCAGGACCGCGCCGCTCTCCGTGACGTCCAGAGCCTCGTGCCAGGAACCCTCGTGCTCGGTCACGTCGTCGCCCACGCGTACGACATCCAGCTCGTCGCCCAGCGCGAGCGCCGCCTCGTGCCACTCGTCCGCCTTCGCTCCGGCCATGAGCAGCGGCCGGCGTTCCACCAGCGCGAGCGTGGACACCGTACGGCTGCCGGTGCCGTCGCCCGTGGTCAGCCATACGTGCGGAAGCCGGGTGCCGGGTTCACCGGAGAGGGTGCTCGGGTCGGCGAACTCCGTTGTTTCGGGCGGGAGTTCGGTGCCCTGAACCGTCTTCGAGCCGTACCGGTAGCCGAACATGACGCTCAGTGTGTCCGCGACGACCGGCGCTCCCTCTCGCGGGGGACCCCCCGCCCGCGCCGCCAGCCGCAGCACCGCCTGGCGCATCGTCGCCAGCCCGACCGGCTTGCGTTCGGCGTCGTAGGAGTCCAGCAGCGCCCCGCCCGCCCGGCCGTCGAGCACCGCGGCCAGTTTCCACGCCAGGTTGTGCGCGTCCTGGATGCCGGTGTTCGCGCCATAGCCGCCGACCGGCGGGATGACGTGGGCGGCGTCCCCGGCGAGGAACACCCGTCCTTCCGCGTACCGTTCGGCGACCAACGCGGCCATCTCCCAGGGCAGCGTGCTGAGTACGGTGACCGGCAGACCGGGCACCCCCACGGCGGTCCGCACCAACTCCGTGCAGCGCTCCGGGGTGTAGCTCTCGAACGGGTCGGCGGCCGGGTCGTGCGTCACGATCAGCGTGCCGCGCCGAAGCGTGTCGTCGTGACCCAGCACCCCGTCCACCAGCGGATTCGCGATCCGGCAGACGGCGAAGCGGCGCCCGTTCAACGGCCCCTCCAGCTCCGCCCCGAAGACGATGCTGATCTGGTGCCGCAACGTCCCGCGCCCGTGCCGGGCGATGCCCAGGCCTTCGCGTACGGGACTGTGGGCGCCGTCGGCCGCGATGACGTACCGGGCGCGGAGGCGCTGTTCGGTGCCGGTCTCCCGGGTGCGGACGGTGGCCGTGACGCCCTCGGCGTCCTGGGTGAGTCCGGTCAGCTCGGTCCCGAAGCGCAGGTCGCCGCCGAGCTGTTCGGCGCGGCGCAGCAGGATCGGTTCGATGCGGTCCTGGCTCAGGGAGAGGATGCGGGCGATCGGGCTGATGCCGCTGACGTCCTCCGGCTCGGGGATACGTGTGACGGACAGTTCCCGGCCGGTCAGCGACTCGACCTTGCCGTTGAGGTTGTGGCCGGCGAAACCGGCGGCCTCGGTCAGCAGTTCGCCGGTCACGCCCACGGTGTCGAACAGCTCCAGCGTGCGCGGGTACAGACCCCACGCCCGGGGGTGGACGGAGGTGCCGGCATGCCGTTCCACCAGGACGTTGTCCACGCCGTGCCAGGACAGGAACAGTGACGCGGACAGACCGACCAGGCCGCCGCCGACGACCAGGACGGGTGTGGTGCCGTCGAGCATGTCGGACCCCTTCCGGGAGTGCCGGGCCCCGGACTGGGGCCCGTGGTCCCGGCGAGCCTGGCAGGGCGGCATGCAGGATCACTCGAACCGCGATCGAAGCACCCCGAACCCGAACGGCCTTACCTCACGCTGAAGTTGGCCATCATCCCCATGTCCTCGTGCTCCAGGTTGTGGCAGTGGAAGACATAGCGGCCCTTGTAGCCGGTGAAGCGGGCGATGACCTCGATCTCCTTGCCGGACTGCATGTCCACCGTGTCCTTCCAGCCCGCGTCCCACCGCCCCGGCTCGTTGCCGTTGCGGCTGAGGACCTGGAAGTGGGCGAGGTGGAGATGGATCGGGTGGTCGGCGTCGCCGTCGAACCGCCAGATCTCCGTCGCGCCCAACTCAGGGTCGGCCTGGTCCTCCTCGGGGTCGTACATCGCCCCGTTGATGTCCCAGCCCTCGTCGCTGCGCTGGTTGAAGTGGAACTTGCGGGTCACGGTGGCCGCCGACCGGCTGAGCGGTTCGAAGTCCACGAGCCTGCTGGGCACCGTGCTGTCGTCGGCGGCCCTGCGCACCACATGGAACTGCATGACCTTGCCGGCGTCGCCGTCGCCCAGCGTGTTGAGCATGCTGACCTTGGTGCCGACGGGGAACTGCGAGAAGTCGACGACGACGTCGAAGCGTTCGGCCTCGGACATCCGGATCTCGTCGTGCCCGATCGGCCGTCCGAGCAGCCCGGAGTCACTGCCGACCTGTACGAAGGCGGGCCCGGACTGCGGGCCGGGGTCCAGGGAGAGCTGGTAGCGACGCGCGTTCGACGCGTTGAGCAGCCGGAAGCGGTAGCGGGCGGCGTCGACTTCGAGGACCGGCCAGGGCGCGCCGTTGACCAGGATGACATCGCCGAGTACGCCCTTCATGTACTCCTGCGTCACCCCGTGCTCGCCGGTGAGACTGGGGTCGATGGAGGGGTAGGCGAAGGCGCCCGACTCGGTGAAGGAGCGGTCGCAGATCATCAGCGGGATGTCTCGGTCGCCCTTGGGCAGCGGCAGGTTGTCCTCCTCCTCGTCGTGGACGAGGTGGAAGCCGGCCAGCCCCTTGTAGACCTGCGGGCCGGTGAAGTCCATCCGGTGGTCGTGGTACCAGAGGGTCGCCGCGGGCTGGGCGAGCGGATACTCGTACGCGCGGCTGCCCTGCGAGGTGTTGCCGCCGTGCATGGTGTGACCGCTCCAGCCGCCGTCGGGCAGGATCAGGTCGGTCGGGAAGCCGTCGTGCTCGGCCGGGGTCTTCGCGCCGTGCAGATGGACGGCGACCGGCACCTCCAGCTGGTTGGTGTGCCGTACGACGATCTTCCGCTCGCTGCGGGTGGCCAGGGTCGGGCCCGGAAAGAGGCCGTTGTAACCCCAGATCTCCGTCTTGAGACCCGGGAGGATCTCCACCTGGGCGGGCTTCTGGACGATGTCGTAGTAGTCGACGCCGCCTTCGCTTCTGGACGGCTTCAGTACGGGCGGCACCGGCAGCGGCACCTTGAAGAGGGTGGGCACCTTGGCGTCGCTCTTGCGTAACGCCCCTGTGCTCCCCTCGTCCTGGCAGCCGCTCAGGACGGACGCGACGGGCAGCGCCACGGCGGCGCCTCCGGCGAGCCGCAGCAGCTTCCGGCGGGTCAGGGACATCCCAGGCTCCTCACTGACAGTGGGGGAGCGGTCGCCGGTGCATGCGGTTCGTGCGTACCCGACGCGGTGCCAACCCCCATTCGACGCCAGGCAGTCTACATGTAGCACATCTACTTATTGGGGTGATTGGGTGTGACGGGTGCTTTGCGTGGGGCGCCTGTCCCGTCGTACGTCGTGTCGCGCGCCCCCTCCCGCGCCCCCGCGAGCCGCCCCTTCAGTGACCCGCCCCGCACCGTCAGTGCCACCCCCACCACCAGCCCCACCAGGGACAGCACCAGGTAGTACAGCGGCTCCGGCACGACATCGGCGAGCCGCGCCAACTGGCCGCCAGAGGCCGCCCCGACGGCCGCGAACAGCCAGAACAGGCCCAGCATCCGGCCCGTGAAACCGGGCGGCGCGACCTCCGCCGCCAGGCTCAGCCCGATCGGCGCGACGGCCAACTCCCCGCAGACGAGCAGGAGATAGACGGCGATCAGCCACAGCGGCGACACCGCCCCGGAACTCGCCGCGGACGCCGCCGCTGCCATCACCACGAACGCCCCGCCGCCCAGCAGCAGGCCCGCCGCGAACTTGGCCGGCGCACCCGCCCGGCGCCCGAGCCGCAGCCACAGCCCCGCCGCGATCGGCGAGAGCAGCAGCAGGAACAGTGGCTGCACGGACTGGAACCAGCTGGCCGGTACCGTCCAGCCGCCGACCACCCGGTCCACCGAGTCCCGCGCGAAGAGGTTGAGCAGTGCCGGCCCCTGCGCGAACAGCAGCCAGAACCCGGACGACGCCAGCAGCATCCACCGCAGTGCCCGCAACCGCCCCCGCTCGGCCGGACCGATCTCGGGGGCGCGCAGCAGCGCCCGGAAGTACAGCACCGGCGTGGTCAGCACGGCCAGCCCAGCCAGCATCAACACCTGCCGCAGACCCAGTACGTCCGTCACCGCGCCGGTGAGCACAAGCAGCGCGGGCAGAGCGCCGTACAGGCCGGTCCGGCGCAGCACCGGCCGCAACTCGCCCGCCGGCAGCGGACGTTCCGGCCGTGCGCCCACCTCGCCGAACCCCGACCACCCCACCGCGTAGCAGATCACCCCGACCACCATCCCCAGCGCGGCGGCGCCGAAACCGAGGTGCCAGTGGACGGTCTCCCCGAGGAAACCGGTGATCAGCGGCGCGAGCAGCGCGCTGACCTGGATGCTCATGTAGAAGAGGGAGAAGGCGGCCTCCCGGCGCTCGGGCTGCCCGCCGTACATCCGCCCGACCATCGAGGCCATCCCCGGTTTGACGAGACCGCTGCCCGCCACCACCAGGCCGAGCCCCGGATACAGCCAGCCGTCGGCGGGCACCGCGAGCAGCAGATGGCCGGCCGTGATGAGCAGCCCGCCGTAGAGCGTGGCCCGGCGGGCGCCGAAGACACGGTCGGTCAGCCAGCCGCCGGGCAGCGCCGACATGAAGACGAGCGACATGTACAGGCCGGACAGCGCGGCGGCGTCACCCTCGGTCATCCCGAGGCCGCCGTCGTGCGGATCGGCCACGAGATACAGGTAGAGGATCGCCAGCATGCCGTAGAAGCTGAACCGCTCCCACAGATCGACGACGAAGAGGGTGCCGAACCAGCGGGGCTGGCCCAGGAATCCGGTACGCCCGCTCATCGCGTGTCTCCTGGGTCCCCGGTGCTCTCCGGCCGCCCCAGCACCTCCACCACCGCGCACGACCACGAGAACCCGGCGCCCACACCCGCGAGCAGACACAGCTGCCCCGGCGCCAGCGCCCCGGAGTCGGCCAGCCGGCCGAAACCCGCGAGCTGGTCCCCGGCGCCCAGATGACCGACGCTCCGGCCCCACGACCAGGTCGTCCGCTCCACGTCGATACCCAGCGGCCGCAGGAAATGGGCGTCCAGGCGGGGCCGGCCCAGATGCGGCAGCACGTACCAGTCCACGTCCGCCTGTGCCACGCCCGCCTCCGCCAGGCACCGTTTGAGGGTCTCCCGCTGGCCGGTGTCGATCCGGCTGAGCACCGTGTCGAGGCCCGCCCCGGCCACGAAGTCCCGGCGCGGCGGCTCCAGATCCATGGGCTGCCGGACGGCGAAGGGCGCCGCACCGAACGGGTCGTCGCCCCGGTGCATCGCCTCCAGACCAGGGTCGGCATACGTCACCAGGGCGCGCAGCCGGGCGAAGCCGCCCCGCCGGGACAACACCAGCGCGGTGCCGCCGTCGCCGTACGGGGTGCCCGCGTCGCTGCGCCACCGGTCGACGCCCGGCGGGCAGAAGCGGTCCCCGGTGGTGAGCAGCGCCGCCGCCCGGTCCGGCGCGCCCCGCAGCCAGCCCGTCGCCAACTCCAGTGCCGCCATACCACCGTTGGACATCTGCCGGACCTCGATCGCCGGGCAGGTGGAGCCGCCGAGGGCGACCCGCTGGACGTAGGAGGCGGGCGCCCACATGTCGTGGCCCTGGTAGTAGGTGGTGGCGTGCAGCAGAAGGTCGATGTCGGCGGGGGAGGCCCCGGCCTGTCGTAGCGCCGCCCGGGCCGCCCGCGCCGCCATCTCCGGGCCCGAGTCCCCGGGGGAGACCCGGACCGCCTCGACCTCGGTACGCCACAGCGCCCGCCGCCGGCACAGGCCCGCCGCCTCCGCCTCCGCGACGGTCACCGCCGGAGGCAGCCAGCGGCCGGTGCCGGCGATGTAGAGATCGGCGACGCTCACGTGGGCGCCTCCACGAAGGCCGCGGTGACCTCGTACACCTCGAAGAACCGTTCCCGGTCGCGGTCCTGGTAGGGGCGCAGCGGTGAGGTGGACGGGCGGTGGCTCGCCGTCTCCTCCCAGGACTTGAAGGCGGCCAGGCTCTCCCACTCGCTCATCACGACGAGCCGTCCGGGGTCTTCGGCCGCCCGCAGCAGCTCGTTGCCGAGCAGCCCCGGTGTGCCCGCGAGTTCCCGGCTGATCAGCTCGTACGCCCGTGCCACCGCCCCCGGGTCGTCGACGGGGGCCCGGTGCCAGATCAGCACCCGGGCCCGTGCGGTCATCGGGCGGCCCCCGAGGGCGAGTTGACGGGTCCGGAGGGCGTGGGCGGCAGGAAGTGCACACCGCGCATGATGTGCATCGAGCCGCCGCGCCGGTACGGGTGCAGCTTCGTACGGTGCTCCACATGGGCGTCGCTGTGCTCGAACTCCCGGAAGCGCGGCTCGTCGGCCCAGTCGCTGATGACGTAGTACACCGACTCCTCGTCGGCCGAACGCATCAGCCACTGGCCCAGGTTGGCCGGGTGCCCGGTGATGACGCTGCCGATGGACAGCCAGGTCGCCTCGAAGTCGCTCTCCATGCCCGGGTTGATCTCGAACCGGAGGAGCACACGGAAGAGTTCGCCGGTGTCGGCCATGGCGGTCAGATCCCTCCGTCGACGGGGATGGCGGCGCCGGTCACATACCGGGACTGCTCGCTGACGAGGAACAGCACCACGTCGGCCACCTCGTCCGGCGCGCCCAGCCGGCCCAGCGAGGTCAGCGCCCGGTAGCGGGTCTGCATCGCCTCGTACTGCTCGCGCGGGAGTTCGGCCGCGGCCTCCGTCTCGATGACCCCCGGGTCGACCATGTTGACCCGGATACCGCGTCCGCCCAGCTCCTTGCAGAGCGTGCGCGTCAGACCGATCAGGCCCGACTTCGCGGCGGTGTAGTGCGCCCGCATCGGCAGCCCGACCGTTGCCACCCGGGAGCCGATGTTCACGATCGACGCGCCCTCCCCGAGGAGCGGCAGCGCCCCCTGCGTCACCAGGAACGCGCCGGTGAGATGGGTGTCGAGGACCCGGTGCCAGTCCTCCTCGGACAGCTTGTCGAAGGGGACGTGGCTGATGACGCCCGCGTTGTTGACCAACCCGTGCAGCGAGCCGAACCGGGTGCGCACCTCGTCGAACAGCGCGCGCACCTGCGCGGGGTCGGACACGTCCGCGCGGATCAGGCGGTGCTCGCCGGGCGTCTCCTTGAGCTCGCGGGCCAGCGACTCGGCGGCCTCGCCCTCCGTCCGGTAGCAGGTCACGACGTTGGCGCCGGCCCGGGCCAGGGTGAGCACGGTGGCCCGCCCGATCCCACGGGTGCCGCCGGTCACCAGGATGTTCCTGCCGACGAGTTGATCGGTCATCGCTCCTCCAGGGTCTGCGCGGGGGCGGCCTGCGCGGCGGCGGCCTCGATCCGTTCCTTGATGTGTGCCATCTGCACGGCGCTGTTGTCGGTGAGGTGCCTGGCCATCGCCTCGTCGCCGAACGGCATCTCGTCCTTGACGTGGAACTCCTGGACCCAGCGCATCTCGCAGGCGCCGTCCGTCTCGCGGTAGTCCCAGAAGATCCGCATGAAGGCGAAGGGCCCGGTCTCCACGCGGTGCGCCCGCACGGTCCGCGAGGCCGGGTCGGCGGTGCGCACCGACACCCAGCTCCACACCTTGCCGTCCTCGTCCGGGTGCATGGTGAGCCTGAACCTGACGGTGTCCCCGTCCCGCTCCAGCACCTCGACACCGGCGTACTCGGTGAACAACCCGGTCCACGACGCCAGGTCGTTGGTCATGTCCCAGACCAGGTCGAGCGGCGCCGCGATCAGCACCGAGCACTCGGTGCGCGTGCCCGTACTCATGAGGCGACGGCCTCGTTGAGCCGTCCGCTGACGTACTCCGCCAGCCTGCCCGGCGTCGTCAGGTCCGCGACCGCCTCCTCCGGGACACTCGTCCCGTACTCCTTCTCGATCTTGCCGACGATCTCCAGCAGGGCCAGCGAGTCGTAGCCGAGGTCGGTGAACTCGGTGGCCGCGATGTCGGAGTCCAGATCGACGGAGTCGTCCACGCCCACGGCCGCACGCATCACGCGCCGCAGGTCGTCCAAGGTGAAGTCCTGCACGAATTCCTCCAGTTGGGACAGTTCCGGATGGATGGGGTGGTGCCGTTCAGGCAGCCGGGGCGCGGACCACCAGGGCCGAGTTGAAGCCGCCGTGGCCCCGGGCCAGCACGAGTGCGGTGCGGACCCGCGCGGGGCGGGGGTGGCCACAGACCAGGTCGAGGCCGTAAGCCGCGGCGGGCTCGGCGACGTTGGCGGTGGGCGGGATGACGCCGTCCCGGATCGACAGCAGGGCCGCGACGACATCGAGGGCGCCGGCACCCGCGTACAGCCGCCCGGTCATCGACTTCGGCGCGGTCACCGGCACCCCGCGCGCCCCGAACACACCGGTGATCGCCGCCGACTCCGTCCGGTCGAGGTCCGGGACCCCGTAGGCGTCGGCGAACACGACGTCCACCGCGTCCGGGGTCAACCCGGCGTCGTCCAGGGCCCCTTCGATGGCCGTACGGAGGGTCGGCGGGCGTCCGCTCCCGGGCGCCGGGTCGAAGGTGGCCGCGTACCCGGCAATCTCGCCGTACCGCTGCCCGGCCCCGCGCTCGGCCGCCTTCCCGCCCTCCTCGACGATCAGGATGGCGCCGCCCTCCCCGGGCACATAGCCGCAGGCGTCGGCGTCGAAGGGCAGATAGGCGCGCGCCGGGTCGTCGCGCCGGCTCAGATGCCCGGGAAGCTGGGCCACCAGGCCCGCCGGGGACATCGCGGACTCCGTGCCGCCCGCCATCACCATCCGGTGCCCCTGACGCAGCAGACGGCGGGCCTGCCCGAGGGCGTCGAGCCCGCCCGCCTGCTCGCTGACCACGACCCCGCACTGCCCGCGCAACCCGTGCCGGATCGACAACTGGCCCGTCGTGGCCGCGAAGAACCAGGCGATCGACATATAGGCGCCGACATCGGACGGCGAGCCGCTCCACAGGTTCTGCAGTTCCCGCTGCCCGAACTCCACGCCCCCGGTCGCGTTCGCGGTGACCACGCCCAGCTCGTACTCGGGCAGCTCGGCCGGTACGATCCCGGCGTCCGCGAGCGCCATCTCTCCGGCGACCAGGGCCAGATGACTCATCGTCGACGTCTCGACCAGCAGCCTGCTCGGCAGCCGCTCGGCCGGGTCGAACGCGGACAGCTCACCGGCGAGCGTCACCGGGTACGAGGACGGGTCGAACCGCTCGATCCGGTCGATCCCGCTCTTGCAGTCCAGCGTCGCCGACCAGTAGGCCTCGGTGTCCATGCCGTTGGGGGCCATCACGCCCAGCCCCGTCACAACGGCCGTGCCGCTCCCACCAGTACTCATGCGGGCACCGCCTCGGGGTCGGCCACCACGATCGCGCTCTGGAACCCGCCGAAGCCGCTGCCCACGGACAGCGCCACGTCCGTGCGGTGATGACGGGCCGTCACCGGTACGTAGTCCAGGTCGCATTCGGGGTCGGAGGTGGTCAGGTTGGCGGTCGGCGGGACCACGTCGTGCTCGATGGCCAGCGCGCACGCGGCGATCTCGATCGACCCGATGGCGCCCAGCGAGTGCCCCACCATCGACTTGATGGAGCTCATCGGCACCCGGTACGCGTGCGCGCCCAGCGTCGACTTCACGGCCGCCGTCTCGTGCCGGTCGTTCTGCTTGGTGCCCGAGCCGTGGGCGTTGACGTAGTCGACGTCGTCCGGGTTGAGACGGGCCTCGTCCAGGGCCACCCGGATCGCCTCGGCCATCTCCCGGCCGTCCGGCTTCAGCCCCGTCATGTGGTAGCCGTTGGCCCGGCCGCCGTACCCGGCGATCTCGCAGTACACGTGCGCCCCCCGCCGGCGCGCGGAATCCAGCGACTCCAGGACGAAGAACGCGGCCCCCTCCCCGAGGACCAGCCCCCGCCGGTCGGCGGCGAAGGGCCGGCAGGCCGACTCGGGGTGGTCGTTGTAGGTCGAGGTGGCCTTGATGGCGTCGAAACAGGCCAGCGTTATCGGGGAGATGGGGGCGTCGGTCGAGCCCGCGATCACGATGTCGGCGCTGCCCTCGCGCAGGATCGCGGTCGCGTACCCGAGCGCGTCGATGCCCGAGGTACAGCCCGAGGAGACCACCGCCGCCGGACCCTCGGCCCCGCACGCCCACGCCACCTCCCGCGCCAGCGAACTGGGCGCGAAGTAGTCGTAGAGGTGCGGCACCGCGTACTCGTGGTCGACGAGCCACTTGCGCCCGCCGTCGCTCACCACCCGGTACTCCTGTTCCAGGCCCGTCGTGCAGCCGACCGCGTTGCCGACGGTGACGGCGGTGCGCGCCGGGTTCAGCTTCCCTGGTGCGAGGCCCGAGTCGAGCAGTGCCTCCCGGGTGGCGAACACGGCCATCTGGGCGGCCCGGTCCATCCGCCGGATCTCCTGCGGGCTCAGCCCGCGCTCCTCGGGGTCGAAGTCGGCCTCGGCGGCGACCTGGCAGCGGAAGGCGGCCGGGTCGAAGGAGGTGATCCGGCGGGTGGCGGTACGCCCGGCCGTCAGCATCGACCAGAACGCCTCACGTCCGACGCCCCCGGGGGCGACGACACCGATCCCGGTGACGGCCACCCGGATCGGGCCCGGTCGCTGCGCGCTCATCGGACGCCGCCGACCGGGGGCGCCGGCTCGTCGGACCGGCCGGGCAGGAACTCCGTGTCCACATGGCCGAGTTCGGGGCGCGGAGCCAGCGGGGCCAGATGGAAGATCACCTGCGCCCGCTCGTCCCCCTCGTTGACCATGCGGTGCTTGACGCCCTTCGGCACCATGACGGAGTCGTGCGCCTCCAGGTCGACCAGCTCCTCGCCGATCCGGATGCGCAGCCGCCCGCCCACGACGTACACGAACTCCTCGGAGTACGGGTGGAGGTGCTCGCACACGTACTCCCCGGGCTCCAGGGTGAGCGAGCCCCCGAACCCCGACGTCGACCCGACGGTGCGCGGGCTGAGCAGGATACGGACGTCGCCGCCGCGCCGCCGGTTCGGCGCCACGTCGGCCGGGCCGACCTTGCGCACAGGGGTGCTGGTCACACTGTTCTCCTCGTCGCCGGGGACGCCGGCACCGACGGCGCTCACCGGTCGGGCGTCCATGTGTAGAAGGCCTCGGCCATGGCGTCCTTGGGCTCCTGCCAGTCGGGGTCGTACGGCGTCATGAACTTCGCGAGCTTGGTGTGGATGTCCTGGTACAGCGGGTGGCTGCGGGCCCGGTAGAGGTTCTCGGTGATCTCCTGCTCGGCCTCCACGAGCTGGAAGTACAGCCCGTGGAACCGGAACAGGGTGCGGCGCGAAACGCCGACCATGTACGGCAGTTCGGTCGCGTCCGACTCGGCCCACACCTTGGCCACCGCCTCGGTGTCCTCGGGTTTCATCCGCGCGACGATGAGTGTCCTGTGCACGTTCGGTGCCTCCTCGTTGTGATCCTTCGGCCGGCGGTCTTCGGCCGGTGGCCCTTCAGTCGGTGAGCCTGAACCGGCCCACCCGCACCCGGGTCCCGGCCAGCACCAGCTCCTCGCGGGTCGGCGGCCGGTCCCGGGGCAGCCCCACACGCAGCGCGGCCACCGCCTTCGGTCCCTGCCGGGCCGCCAACTCGCCGAGCAGATCGGCGACTTCCTCCGCCCGCTCGACGACCGTGGGCTTCGCCGAGCGCCAACGGCCCTTCAACCGCAGCCGAACGGGCGATCCGCCCCGCAGGCTGACCGGCCAACTCGTCCCGACACTCGTCGCGATGACCTCGTCGGTGCCGTCACCGCCGTCCCAGACGCGATAGGCGACCGGAATCCGGTAACGGGTCCCGGTCCGGCGGCCGGTGTACTCCAGGAGCATCAGCCGCCGCCCCATCAGCGCGCCCAGCGGGGACAGCAGCAGCGGCCGGACGATCCGGTTGGCGGCCCGCGCCACGGCGATCGGCGGGGGCTTCCAGTCGTCCGGCGCGTCGCGGACGTCGCTCACGTCAGGGTCACCAGCTTGTAGAAGCCGTCCAGCGCACGGGAGTGGCCGGTGGTGGTGCTGGTGATCCACGACGACAGCAGGTAGCCGCCGGGGGCCAGCGACGTGGTCAGCAGCGCGGAACGGTTGGGGGAGAGCGGCGGCAGCCCTACCGGTCCGCCGATCAGCGGGTACGACGGCGGCTGGGTGCCGCCCCGGAGCGCCTCGAAGAACGCGTCGATGCCGGCGGCCGTGGTGCCCGGCCGGACGGGGATCAGCACGGCCTCGTTCAGCAGCCCGGACCGGTTCACCACGTAGTGCGTACCGGCGGCCTTGAGCCGACCGCCGGGTACGTCGAACCCGGTCGGCGTGTGCGCGAAGCAGTCCACGGCGTCCGGCGGCGAGCCGCTCGCCGGTCCCTTCACGGTCAGGGTGTGCGCGACCGGGTGCACATCGGTGCCGTCGAAGTCGTAGGCGACCAGGTGGTACGTGCCGGGCGTCAGGATCTGCGTGAAGGCCACCCCGGTCCCGGGCTGTACGACACCCCCGCCCAGGTTCACCGCGCCCGCCTCCACGGCGGCCTCAGCGGCGGCGGCCTCGGCCGGAGTGGCGGCCTTGCTCAGCGTGTTGAGGTCGGCCAGGTACTTCGCGACCGGCACCCGCAGCTTGACCAGCGGAAGCGCGAGCCCGCCCGCGGTGGCGGTGCCGACGTTGAACGTCACCGGCCCGCTGGGTACCGCGGCGGGCGCGGTGATGGTGTCCGGCGCGACGGAGACGTCGTAGGCGGTGGCCGGCCGCGCGGTGGCGGCCTGCGCCCCGGACGCCGCGGCCGGCAGCGCACCGAACAGCGCACCGGCGGTCACACCCGCACCGAGCAGCATGCGGCGCCGGGAGAGGGACAGGGAGTCGGGGGAGGGGACTTGAGCTCGGGAGAACACGGGCGTGGGCCTCCTTAAATAGGCAACTCTTCGCGCTGGAAAGCAAGTTGGTGGAGCGCGGAACAGCCGGGCGCCGTTACGCCGTCCCCTTGTGGCCCACCACCAGCGTGTCCGCCGCCGTCAGCGGCACCGTCTCGGTCCGGGAGAACCCCGCCTCGGTCAGCCATCGGCGGCAGTCGGCGCCCGTGTACTCGGAGCCGCCCGCGGTGACGAGCTGCATGTTGAGGCTCAGAAGCAGGTTCTTGGGGTCGCGGCGGACGTCGTCGATGAGGGCGTCGTAGATCAGCACCGCACCGCCCTCGGGCAGCGCGTCGTACGCCTTGCGGAGCAGGGCCAGACGCTGGTCGTCGTCCCAGTCGTGCAGGACGTGTCCGAAGATCAGGACGTCGGCGGTGGGCAGCGGCCCGGTGAAGAAGTCGCCGGCGTGGAAGTGCAGCCGGCTGGCGAGACCCAGCCGGGCCACGTGCTCGTCGAAGAACGGCTCCACCGGAGGCAGGTCGAAGCTGCCGCCCCGCAGCTGCGGATGGGCCTTGACGATCGCCGCCGCGAGGTTGCCGCGCGCTCCCCCGACATCGATGAACGACGTACGGCCGCTCCAGTCGAACTCCTTCGCGAGCGCCGGTCCGACGAGCGCGTTGGCGCCGTCCATGGCGACCATGAAGCCGCGTACCGCCTCCGGCTTGGCGTAGAACTCGTCGAAGTGCTTGGGTCCCTTGGTCTGCGGCGCGCCCGTGCGCAACAGGTCGGTGAGCTGTGCCCAGAGGTTGAACTGCCAGTTCAGCATCTTCAGGAAGCCGCCCCGGTAGGGGAGTTTGCCCTCGTCGAGGTAGAGGTCGGCGGCCGGGCTGTTGCGGTAGGTCTCCCCGTCCCGCTCCAGCACACCGAGGCCGACCAGGGCGTCCAGGAAGTCCCGGGTGGCGCGCGGGTGCAGGGAGAGGCGCTCACGGATCTCCGGCTCGGTCGCCGGCTCCTTCGCGAGCAGCGTGAACAGCCCCAGTTCGATGGCGCTGAGCAGCGTCTTGGAGGCCCAGTAGCTCTGGCCGAGCTCCAGGACCTCGGCGGCGTCGGGGGTGCCGGGTGCGATGGGCGTTTCGGGCATGCGAACTCCTTCTGCGAGAAAAGGGTGTTGGTGAGCCGGTGATGACGAACGGGTACAGGGGTGTCGGCTCAGAGTTCGAGTCGGACCCGGTACTGGTCCAGCCACGCGTTGAGCTGGAAGAGCATCTCCACGTGCGTGCGGGCCACCCAGGCGCGCGGACCGGTGACCAGCGCCTCGGGGTCCTCGGCGAACGCCCGTGCCGCGGCCGTGTCGATCAGTGCCGCCGCCGGCGCCTGCGGGTCGGACGACAGCCGGAGCAGTTCGTCGCACAGGGCGCGGGCGTAGGCCACGTCCTGGGTGACGGGGTAGGGCGACTTGCGGCGCTGGAGGATCGACTCGGGCAGGACGTCGGCGAGCGCGGCGCGCAGCAGGCTCTTCTCGCGCCCGTCGAAACCCTTCATCGACCAGGGCGCGTTGAACACGTACTCCACCAGCCGGTGGTCGCAGTACGGCAGTCGCAGTGCCAGCCCCAGTGACTGGGCGACGGACTCGCTGTGCGGCAGCAGGGTCTCCAGCCAGTTGGTGACGTTGAGATACCAGATCTCCCGCATCCGGCGCTCCTCGTCCGACTGCCCGGCCACGTGCGGAACGCGGGTCATCGCGTCCTGGTAGCGGTCGGCGCAGTAGCCGGGCACGTCGAGCTTGGCGAGCAGTCCGGCGTCGAGCAGATCGGTGCCCATGCCGTGCTTTCCGCCGCTCCAGTTCGCCATCGCCGTCCACGGGAACGTCCTGGCCTGCAGCAGCGGAGGCATCGACATCCACATCGTGCCGCCGAAGATCCCGTCGGCCGCGTCGCCGAGCACGGCCACGTCGGCGTGTTCGCGGATCGCCCGGAACAGCACGTACAGCGAGGTGTTCATGTTGCCCAGCGGGCTCGGTACGTCCTTCGCGCGCAGGGCGTTGGCCTTGACGACCGGGTCGAGCAGGTCCTCCGTACCGAGCACCACGTCGGTGTGGTCGGCGCCGACCCGTTCGACCAGCTCCCGGGCGAACGGCGCGTCGGGCGTGGACCACACCTCGTCCGCCTGGAACTCCCCCTCCTGCCGGAACGAGGCGGTGAAGGTCCGCAGCGGCGGCGCCCCGCGCTCACCGAGCGTCCGGGCGGCGAGCGCGGTGATCCCACTGGAGTCCAGCCCGCCGGACAGCATCATGCACAGCGGTACGTCCGCGTCGAGCTGCTCGGCGACGGCACGCTCCAGCAGTTCACGCACCGTACGGACGGTCGTGTCGAGGCTGTCGGTGTGCTCACGGGCCTCCAGCGCCCAGTACCGGTGCTCGCGCACCCCGTCGCGGGTCACCCGGACGAAGTGGCCGGGGCGGATCTGGTGGATGCCCCGGAAGACCCCGTGGCCGGGCGTACCGGCGTACGACAGGATCTCCCGCAGGCCGTCCATGTCGACGACCGGCTCGACCAGCGGATGGGCGAGGATCGCCTTGCGTTCCGAGCCGAAGACCACCCCGTGCTCGGTGGGCCGGTAGAACATCGGCTTGTTGCCCAACCGGTCGCGGGCCAGCAGCAGCTCCTCGGCGCGGTGGTCCCAGACGGCGAGCGCGAACACACCGACGAACCGCGACACACAGTCGGTGCCCCAGCGCAGATGGGCGGCGAGAACGACCTCGGCCTGCCCGCCGTCCCGGAACGGATGCCCGTACGACGCCAACTCGCGGCGCAACTCAGCCGTGTTGTAGATCTCGCCGTCGACCGCGGCAACGGCCACCGTCTCGCCGTCCGCGACGAAGGCGAAGGGCTCGGGCAGCGCGTCCGCGTCCATGAGGACCTGCCGGCGGTGTCCGAGCACCGCGTGTTCCGAGGCCCACAGCCCCTCTCCGTCGGGGCCTCGGCAGGCCATGGTCGCGGTCATCGCGCGGACGGTGGCCCGTTCGCGCGTCAGGTCGCGACGGTGGTCGACCCAGCCGGCGATACCAGACATGTGGGGCCCTCCTCGGTTGATGGCGTGACCGGTTGCGACAGGCTGTCCCGCACTCCTCGCGGGGTTCTGAAGCGCCGGTGGAGCCATCACCGACGTTCGTGACCGCTGTCCTGTCATCGAGCCCGCCTCGAACCGGAGTTGAGGCCGCACCGGCACTGTCCAGCGACGACTGGGCCAACGGGCCCGCTCGGGGACCGAGGGGAAGGTGAGGGGTTCATGATCGAGCTGCTGAGCACGGCCGCCGTCATCGGCAGCGGCATCGTGGCGGGCGTGTTCTTCGCCGTGGCGGTCAGCGTGCTGCCCGCCGTGCAGACACTGCCGGCCGACCGGTACGTCGACCTGCACCGCAAACTCGGCGAGGGCTACCACCCGGTGATGCCGCTGGTGGTCACGGCGGGTGTGCTCGCCGACGCCGTCCTGCTGTTCGTCGCGTCCGGGGCCGCCGCCCGGACCCTGTTCGGGGTGGCGCTGCTCGCCCTGGTCGGCGTCCAGTTGGTGTCCCAGTTCGGGAACGTGCCGATCAACAAACGGGTGCACGCCCTGGATCCGGGCGCCATTCCGGCCGACTGGCAGGACCCGCGCGAGCCCTGGCGCGCCTGGCACCGGCTGCGCACCGCGTTCGCGCTGACCGCGCTGGCCTGCAACGCCCTCGCCGTGGCGCTGCTGCGGTGAGCGCTCCGGAGAAGGCCCCGGCGGCGCCGGCCGAGGAGACCGCGTCGACCGTACGGCATCCCCTGCGCGCCCTGGCCGTGGTCCTGCTGGCCACCTTCATGAACCAGTTCGACATCACCGGCGTCAATGTCGCGATCCCCGAGATCCAGCGCGACCTGGGCGCCGGAGAGGCCGCCGCCCAGTGGGTGCTGGCCGGATACGCGCTGCCGTTCGCCCTGCTCCTGGTCACCGGCGGGCGCCTGGGTGACCTCGCCGGACGCCGGCGCGTCTTCCTGGCCGGCACCGTCGGCTTCACCCTTGCCTCGGCTCTCGCCGGAGCGGCCGGCACCGTATCGACGCTGGTGCTGGCCAGGGTTTTCCAGGGTGCCTCGGCCGCCATGATGGGACCCCAAGTCCTCGCCGTACTCCAGGTGTTGGTGCCGCCCGCGCGCCGGGGACCGGCCATGGGCCTGTACGCGGGCGTCGTCGGCCTCGCCACCGTCGGCGGACCGATCCTGGGCGGCGCACTGGTCCAGGCCGACCTGTTCGGCTGGGGCTGGCGCGCCCTGTTCCTCGTCAACCTGCCGATCGGACTCCTGGCCGTGGTCGGCGCCCTGCGCTACCTGGGCGAGTCCCGCGCCCCCGACGGCCGCCGCCTCGACCTCACCGGCGTCCTCCTCGCAGCCGTCACCCTGCTGCTGTTCCTGTGCCCCCTCACCTACGGCCGCGAACTGGGCTGGCCCTGGTGGGCCTGGGCGGCGCTGGCCGCCTCCGCTCCGGCCCTCTGGTTCCTCATCGCCCACCAGCGGCGCCGCGAACGGACGGGCGGCGCCCCGCTGATCGCGCTGCACCTGTTCTCCGGGCGGGTGTTCAGCGCCGGAGTCGCCACCACCTTCAACCTGGCCGCGCTGATGACCGGCTTCTTCTTCGTCTTCGTCCTCTTCCTCCAGCAGGGCCTGGACTTCGGACCGGCGCGTGCCGGACAGAGCCTGCTGCCGTGGGCGCTGGGCACCGCCGTCGCCTCCTTCCTGGCGATCCCGCTGGCCCGCAGACACGGCCGCCGGGTGCTTGTGGCGGGCGCCGCGATCGCGGTGGCGGGCCTGGGGCTGCTCACGGTCACTGTCGTGGCGGTGGGCCGGGACCTGTCGGGGGCGACGGCGGCGCCCGGCCTTCTCCTCTTCGGCATCGGTGTCGGCCTGGTCAGCACTCCCGTCCTCAACGTCACGCTGAGCGGGGTCGCGCACGCCGACGCGGGCTCGGCGTCCGGGGTGTTCTCGACGTTCCGGCAGGCGGGTGCGGCGGTCGGCGTGGCGGTCACCGGCGGTGTCTACTACGCCGTGCTCGGCGACGGCGCGAACGCCGGCCCCGCCGACTACGAGCACGCCGTCGTCCTCACCCTGCTCCTCCAACTGGCCGTCGCCCTGGTCACGTCGGCCCTGGTCTTCCTGCTCCCGAAGGAGAGCGGCACCCAGGAAGCAGCCCGGCAGGAGAAGTGAACGGGCACAGCAGGGCGCCCCGGCTGCCGACCCGCAGCCGGGGCGCCCACCGGAACGGCCGTCAGCCCGTCGCGGGCGTACGGCGCCGCAGCCGCCGTACGCCCCGGGAGACAGCCGTGACGAGGCCGACGAGGATGATGCCGCCCCACAGCATGTCGGGCACGTTCACCCCCACGGGGATCGCGCACAACAGGAACAGCGCGGCGAGATTCCAGGTCCGCCGCTCCGGACCGGGCGCGGCGCGCAACGCCCGCACCGCCAGACAGACCACCGGAAGTACCAGCACGAGGGCGAGCCAGGCGGGTACCTCGAACTCGCCCACAGCGTCCTCCACGGGGCGGATGAACGACATCAGCTCGACCACCCAGAAGACCAGGAAGTACGCCCCGGTCACCACGGCGGACACGACCCACCACACCCGCCACCCGCCACCGGGGGAGGTCCGGAACGCCAGCTCCGCCCGGTCGGCGATGTTGAACGGCGTGTACAGCCGGTGCCGGCGTCCCGTCACCAGCGCGGGCAGCGCGGTGACTTCGGCCCCCGCGTACCCCAGCGCCGGGCAGAGCACGAACCCCAGCAGTGTGTACAGCCCGAGCCCGTCGTGCAGCGACGACGGACCGATGCCCATCGGATAGATCAGCGTCGGCACCAGGAACATCGCGGTACCGGTCCAGGGGCTCATCCGGTCGAGTACGCCCGACAGCAGCCGGTACGCCACCACGTACACGACCGCGACCAGCACGCAGCACAGCACGGTCCGCAGGAAGTAGGCCCCGTCGAACCGGGCGTCGCGGTCCACCCGGTACCAGACCGCCACGGCCGCGAACAGCGCCCGCAGCGCCCGCCCGGCGGGCGGCATGTCGAGGCCGACGGTGACCCGGCGGGCCTCGGTCGGGGTGGCTCCGGCCGGTTGATCGGCTGCCCGTACTTCGCTTGTCATCGCACACACCTCCGGGTGCGGAAACGGACGGTAACGGAAGGCACTTGGTGGTGGCGTCTCACAGCAGCACGCCGATCGCCGTGCCGTTGACGGCGAGGGCGACGAGGGTGAAGGAGGCGCGCACCAGGTTCCAGTTGCGCCACCGGACCCGGCGGTGCAGCAGCCGGTCGAAGTCGGGCGGCAGGGCTTCCGGGTCGAGAGTCTTGAGCCACTTGTTGATCGGCACGTTACGGGTCAGCGACACGTACACCGTCGCCGCGAGCAGCAGCACGGCCACCGCGTACAGCGCCTGTGCGGCGGCCCGGGACGCGGTCAGGGCGAGCGCGAGGTTCGTCGCCAGCGCGACCAGGATGCAGATCGGCATGAAGGGGTCGAACCGGGTCACCAGCAGTTGGTGCAGGGCGACATAGCGCTGCGGCGGCAGGGTCAGCAGCAGGGGCGCGCCGAGTACGGCGATCATCATGCCCCCTGCCGCCATACCGCCCGTGATCGCGGCCACCGGCACGAGAACGTGCGTCAACCAGTCCCAGTCCATGGCGTGTTGCCCTCCGTCCGCGGTCCACACGGGAACGGCCGTCCATGGGCGCCCCGCGTCGAGCGGCCAGCGTCGAGCGGCCGTCTCAAGCACGCGCGGAGGATGACTGGAGGGGCCCGAGAGCCCCGCCCGGACCCAGGTCCAGAGGGTCTCCACGGCGTCTCCACGGGTTTTCGAGCGGCGCCGCACACGCTGCTTCCGCCCGAGCCCTGGAGGTGTGAGCGCTGTGGAAACCAACCGAGCGGCCCCGTACTTGCTGCTGTGGTCGGCGGCGGACGAAGCCCGCGAGAACCGCCGACGGCACGCCCTGCGCCGGTATGTGACCCTGGACGACGCGAGTGACCGGCTGCCGCGCGCGGCCCGGCTCTCGGCCGGCCGCCGGGGCACCGGCCCACTGCGCGGCGCCGTCGTGGCCGCCGACGCCGACGAGGCGGTACGGGCACTGGAGGCGCCCCCGGACCGGACCCCCGCCCGCCACCGCCCCGTCGCGCTTCTCTTCCCCGGCCAGGGAACCCAGCACCTCGGCATGGCCACGGGCCTCTACGGTTACGAGCCGCTGTTCACGGATGCCCTCGACCAGGTCTTCGCGGTGTTCGGCCCCGAAGGTGCCCGCCTCCGTGCGGAGTGGCTGTCCGGCGACCCGGACATCCCGCTCGACGACGCGACCAGGGCCCAGCCGCTGCTGTTCGGCGTCGGCTACGCGCTCGGGCGGATGGTGCTCGGCTGGGGCGTCGTCCCGGCCGCGCTGCTCGGGCACAGCGTGGGGGAGCTGGTGGCCGCCACGATCGCCGGAGTGTTCACGCTCCCGGACGCGGTACGGGTGCTGCGCGACCGGATCGACGCGGCCGTCGCGACCGGACCCGGCGGCATGCTCGCGGTGGCCGCGCCGGCGGCGGAACTGACCGGATATCTGCCACTCGGCGGCAAGGTGGCGGTGGCCGCGGTGAACGCGCCGCGCCAGACCCTCCTGGCCGGCCCCGACCCCCAACTGCGCGAGGTCGAGGAGAAGCTGCGGGCCGACGGCATCACCTGCCGCCGGGCCGCCGCCCGCCAGGCCTTCCACAGCCCGGTGATGGACCGCGCGGCCGAACGGGCCCGCCCCCTGATCGCGGCGGTACGCCCCGGCGCCCCCGCCTGGCCGCTCTACTCGGCCTACACCGGCGGCCTCCTGGAGGCCGGCCGGGCGACCCAATCAATCTTCTGGGCCCGTCAGCTGGCGGACCCGGTCCTGTTCTGGCCAGCCCTGGACGCCCTGTTGACCAGTGGCGACCACCTGCTGATCGAGGCGGGCCCCGGCCAGGGCCTGTCCGCCCTCGCCCGCCAGCACCGCACCCTGCGCACCGGCACGAGCACGGCGGTCCCCCTGCTCCCGGCCCGCCCGGGCCCTCCGGCCGAGGATCGCCGCGCTCTCCTGACGGCGGTGGCGTGCCTCTGGCTGGAGGGC
>NZ_JAVFVX010000019.1:44215-100593 GCF_033441795.1 Streptomyces sp. ADMS
CTGGCTGGAGGGCCACACGGTGGCACCGCCGGTGACCTCCGCGGGCCGCCCCTGATCCTCAAGTCGCCCCGGCCTCCGCCCTGTTGCCCCCCTTCACGGAAGGTCCACCCGTGTTCGAGACGCTCCTCAACGCCGATCTCCAGGCCGCCCTGCTCACCTTCATGGTGTGGACGACGGGCGCGGTGCTCATGAGCAGGCGGCCCGTGGAACGGTCCCGGCGGCGCGGCAAGGCCCGGGCCGTGACCCTGCTCGTGCTGGCCGGACTCGGCACCTTGCTCGTCCTCGGCCGGATTCTCACGGTGACGCTCATGGGACGGGTGAGCTGGCTGTTCGCCGTGGACCGGGTAGCCGTCGCACTGCCATTGCTGGCCGTACCGGCCGCCGCCGTACTCGCCGGCTCGGTGCCGAGGCTCGTCGCGTGGGCCCGTACGCCGTCCCTGGACACCCGTACCGCGGCCTTCTCACCCACCGCCGTCGTCCCCTTCCAGACGGCGGCCGCCGGCGCGTTCGTCGGTCTGTGGACGGCGCTCGTCACAGTCCTCGCACCACCCCTCCTCACCCTCGCGCTGCTGATCCACTCGACGGTGGTGCTGCTGGCCGCGTTCTCCTGGCTCGGTCAGACCAGACGCTGGCTGTCGGCCGTACGCACCGGCCCGCGGCCCCGCCGCTCCCGCCCCGTACGGGCCCTGCGCGCCCTGGCGGTCGTGACCACGCTGGCCGTCACCGCGACCGGGCTGGTGAACCTCGCCGCGACGAGCAGCCGGCTCCCGGCCAGCATGAGCATGGCGCCGGGCGACGCGGCACAGGCGCACCAGCACGGCGGAGGCCGCGAATCCGCGGTGATCCCCTCCGGCACCACCTCCGTCACCTCGCTCACCGGCCCCCGCGACGACCGCCCCGACCGCCGCTTCACCCTGGTCGCCAAAGAGAGGACGGTCCGCCTCGCCTCCGGCAAGGCCGTCCGGGCGTGGGCGTTCAACGGACAGGTGCCGGGGCCGGTGCTCCGCGTCCGCCAGGGCGAACTGGTGGAGATCACCGTACGGAACGAGCTGCGCTCGGCGAACGTGGCCGTGCACTGGCACGGCGTCGACGTCCCGAACGCCGAGGACGGTGTCCCCGGCGTCACCCAGAACGCGACCCGCCCCGGCGCCACCCATGTCTACCGGTTCCGCCCGGACGAGTCCGGCACCCACTGGTACCACTCCCACCAGCAGACCTCCGTCCAGGTCGTGAAGGGCCTGTTCGGCGCCCTGATCATCGACCCGCCGAAGCCCGAGCCGGTGGACCACGACTGGTTCCTCGCCATGCACTCCTGGGACGCTGTAGGCGCGGACGACCCGGTACCCGCCCTCGGCCTCGCCGACCGGCTGGAACACCGCCGCGCCGCCCCCGGCAGCCGCATCCGCCTGCGCCTCCTCAACTCCGACCGCCTCACCCACGTCTTCTCGCTCACCGGTACCCCGTTCCGCGTCACCGCCCTGGACGGCAATCCCGTGCGAGATCCGGGGCTCGTCAGCGGCAAGGGGCTGGCCATCGGTGCGGGCGCCCGCTACGACGTCGAGTTCGTCATGCCCGACCGGCCCGTACGGCTGACCGAGACGCAGGACTTCGTCGGCGCCCTCGACCGAGGCCTGATGATCAGCGCGGACGGACGCGGCGAGATCACCCCGGACCGCCCCTCCAAGGACTTCGACCCGACCGCGTACGGCACTCCGGCGCCCACCCCGTTCGGACCGGACAGTCGCTTCAGCCGGACGTACTCGATGGTCTTCGACAACGAACTCGGCTTCTACGACGGCAAGTTCACCTTCGCCTGGACCATCAACGGCAAGGTGTTCCCCGACGGCCCCCACCTCACCGTCCGCGAGGGCGACCTCGTACGGCTGAGGTTCGCCAACCGCAGCCACTTCGACCACCCCATGCATCTGCACGGCCACCACGTCCTCGTGCTCAGCCGCAACGGCCGCAAGGTCAGCGGCAGTCCCGTCTGGCTCGACACCGTGAACGTGCGCGTCGGCGAGGTCTGGGAGGTCGCCTTCCGCGCCGACAACCCCGGCATCTGGATGGACCACTGCCACATCGGCGACCACGCCGTGCTCGGGATGATGACCCATCTGTCGTACGAGAACGTCACCAGCCCGTACCGGATGGGCCGCGACACCGACAACCAGGCCGAATGACGAGCCGCACACGACAGGAGAGCCGACCGTGACGCACACCCCCGCCCCGAGCACCGGCGGTGGGCGGACCTTCTCGCCCGCCGTCCTCCCCGCCATGACCCCCGGCCACCAGCTGATGTTCTTCTCCGTGGCCGGCTCCGTGAGCCGCGCGATCTGGGCGCTGGCCCGGCTCGGCGTCGCCGACCACCTGACCGACGGCCCCCGGACGGCGGCCGAGCTGGCCGAGGCCGTCGGCGCCGACCCGGACGCGCTCGCCCGGGTCCTGCGGGCGGCCGCCGCACTCGGCGTCTTCGCCTGCCTCCCCGACGGCTGCTTCGCCCTCACCCCGTCCGCCGACCTGTTGCGCACCGACGCTCCCGAGTCCCGGCGCGACCTGGTGCTCCTCCACGGCGACGAGCTGACCCGGCTGCCGTACGGAGACATCCTCGACACCCTGCGCACCGGCGAACCGGCCTTCGAGCAGAGTTTCGTCCGCCCGTACCACGAGCACCTGGCCACCGACCCCGACGCGGCCGGCCTGATCGCCCGGTCCGTCGCCGCCGGCCACCGGGGCGACCTCGGCTACCTCACTTCGCTGATCGACCTGACCCCGTTCCCGAGCGTGGCCGAACTCGGCGGCGACGGCCTGTTTCTCAAGGCCCTCCTGGACCGCCACCCGCACTGTGCGGGCAGCACCGTGGACCCGTCCGGCGGCCCCCTCCCCGACGATCCGCACGCCTGGCTGCTCAAACAGGTGCTGCGTGAACTCCCCGACGCGGAGGCAGTCGAAGTCCTGCACGCCGTACGGACAGCCCTCGGCAGGGACCCCGAGCGGCGGCTGTTCGTCGTGGAGCGGGTCGTCGGGGCCGTCATGCCCGACCTGGCGGCCGTGACGGACCTGGACATGCTGCTGATCACCGGCGGCCGTGAACGCACCGCCGACGAGTGGTGCACCCTCTTCGCGGCCGGCGGCTTCACGACGGTCGCCGCCCGGGCCTGCGGCGCCTGGACCGCCTTCGAGTGCCGGCCGGTCTGACCCTGCGCCCCAGACCCCTTCGCCTGCCTGCCACGTCCCCGGCGCGCGTCCGCCCGACCCCGCCTACTGTGGGTGGTGGAGGACGACCGAAAGGGATGTACGGCGATGACCGACATGACCCAGCGGAACCGGCCGGAGCAGCCCGAGAACGAGGGCGACGACCAGCGGGCCGCCCAGCTCAGGAAGACGAACGTCACCAAGCGCGGTGGTGGTGACCCGGCCGACCGGGGGCGCACCACGATCGCCGACGGAGTCGTAGAGAAGATCGCCGGGCTCGCCGCCCGTGACGTCCTCGGTGTGCACGCCATGGGCAGCGGGCTCTCGCGGACCTTCGGAGTGGTACGCGACCGGGTGCCGGGCGGCGCCTCGAAATCCGTCTCACGTGGGGTGAAGGCCGAGGTCGGCGAGGTACAGACCGCCCTCGATCTGGAGATCGTCGTCGAGTACGGCGTCTCGATCGCCGACGTCGCACGGGCCGTGCGCGAGAACGTCGTCGCGGCCGTCGAGCGCATGACCGGCCTGGAGGTCGTCGAGGTCAACATCGCGGTGACGGACGTGAAACTGCCCGAGGAAGAGGAAGACGAGCCCGAACCGCGCCTGCAGTGACGGATTCGGGGCATGGGCTAAGGACCGGGAAGGCAGGGCAGCATGAGCATCGCCGTGATCGGCATGATCGCCGGAATGGCACTGGGATTCGCCGGATACTTCGGCGGCTTCGGCGCGTTTCTGCTGGTGGCGGCTCTGGGCGCCCTCGGCTTTGTCGTCGGCCGCTTCCTGGAGAGCGACCTCGACCTGGGCGACTTCTTCCGCACCCGCGACGACAGACGGCGGTGACGCCGTGACCGAGGAACAGTCCGGCGACGGGCGGCCCGGGGAGATCCGTACGCCCGTGGCGACGACGGCCGTGGCGCCGGGGGAGCGCGGCGCCACCCGGATCGCCGACCGCGTCGTCGCGAAGATCGCCGCGCAGGCGGCCCGCGAGGCGCTGGCCGAGCTGCCCCCGGACGCGGTGCCCCCGCATGCGACGGTCGCCGTGCGCAAGGACCGGGCCCGCGTCCGCGTCAGCCTCGAACTCCCGTACCCCTCCGATATCGGTGGCCAGTGCGCGACGGTGCGTCGTCGGGTCACTTCGCGGGTACAGGCACTGGCGGGGATGCAGGTCCCGGAGGTCGCCGTCGAGATCGAGCGGCTGCACCCGGCACGGACGCACGGCCCGGCACCAGGGAAGGCACAGGGGAGGACGCGATGAGCGAGCCCCAGGGCTCCGACGGCTCCAAGAACACCCAGCGACTGCCAGTACTGGAGAAACCAGGCGACGCGACGGCCGACACCACCGGCACGGGGCGGTCTTCGTCCGCCGCCGCCTACGACCCCCTGCCCACCCTCGGCGATGCCGACGCCGGCAACGGCCGCTTCTGGTCGGCGCGCCGGGTCCCCGCGGCCGTCCTGGCGCTGCTCCTGCTCATCGGCGCGGGCGCGTTCCTCTACGACATCGCCGCCGTACGGGCCGACCGCCCCGCCATGAGCTGGCGCAAGTCGCTGGCAAGACAACTCGCGGAACGCTCCCTCGACGACCTCTGGGTGCTGGCCGGCGCCGGGCTCGCCGTCGCCCTCGGCGTCTGGCTGCTCGTCCTCGCCGCCACGCCCGGCCTGCGTGGCGTCCTGCCGATGCGGCGCACCCACGCGGACGTCCGGGCGGGCCTGCACAGGGCCGCCGCGGCCATGGTGCTGCGCGACCGGGCCGTGGAGGTGTCCGGCGTCCAGTCGGTCCGGGTCCGGATGACCCGTAGGAGGGCCGAGATCCGCGCGGTCTCCCACTTCCGCGAACTCGACGACGTACGGGCCGACCTGGACGGCGTGCTCGCCGACGCGATCAGGAGTCTTGGCCTCTCCCGGACGCCGACCCTGTCGGTGCGTGTCGCCCGCCCCGGCCGGAAGGAGTGACGACGGATGCAGCGGATGGTCAACCGCGTACTGCTGGGCCTCGCGGGCCTGGTGCTGATCGTGGTCGGCGGCTCGGTACTGGGCGTGGGCCTCGGCGCCAGCCCGCCGACGTGGTGGATCCACGACGACAGCAACGACGTACTCCTGAGCAACGCCGAACGCACCCACTGGCGGGACGCCGGCTGGTGGTGGCCGACGGTACTCGCGGTCCTGGCCCTCCTGGTCCTGCTGTCCCTGTGGTGGCTGGCCGCGGCGCTCCGCCGACGCCGTCTCACCGAGGTCCTGGTGGACACGGGCGACGGCGAGGGCGCACTCCTGCGGGGCCGCGCCATGGAAAGCGCGGTCGCAGGAGAGGCGTCCCGCCTGGAGGGCGTGGAGCGGGCCCACGTAACCCTGACGGGCCGGCGCACGGCCCCCGAGGCCCGAGTCGAACTCCTCCTGCAGCCCCATGCGGCCCCGGAGGAGGCGCTACTCCGCCTGACCACGGAGGCTCTGGCAAACGCCCGCGACTCGGCAGGCCTCACGTCCCTCCCGGCAGAGGTGAGTCTGAGAGGCGTCAAGCACTCGGCAGAAAGGGTGAGCTGAGACACTCAGAGGCGCGGGGAACCGCGCGACCAGATCACCACTACCCGCAGACGCACTCCTGGTGGCAGGCGCCTTCAGCCTGTTGGTCAACATCGGATCGCGCAGAGCGACGAGCGTCTCGGGTTGTTTGATTGACGGTCTTGCCCAAAGTCGCAGCGGGTGGCAGGGCGCCGGTTCTTCGATCCGGGTGGCCGTCCTGGACCCGGCCAAGTGGGATTGGGTGCACGGGCTGGACTGCCGAGGTAGGGGCGGACGGATGTTCCCTGAACCCGCGCCGGACGCACTCGGGGGAGATCACCCGTGACTACGTCGGCGCCTTCTGCGACCTCCACCCGCGGCCCCTCCTCGACGGACCGGCAACGGCCAATTCCGAAATGGTCTTCCAGCAGCCCTGGCAATGGGCCGGCACCGGGACACACCGTCCTCGACCGCCTCGTATCCGCCGCCTTGATTGCGTATCCGTCGAATGTTTCGTCCGCCCGGCGCGAACCGCCCCACCATGGGGCGCGAGCGGATGACCGTTCGCTTCGCAGAGCGGAACCAGGACACGGAGGGCAGCGCAATGCAGTTACCCCGGACACATCTGAAACCTCGAAAGCTGGCGGGACTCGTCGCGGGGGCGGGTCTGGTGCTCACCACGCTGTTGGGCGCGGCGCCGGCGCAGGCGGCCGACTCGGCTCCCCAGGCAGTCAGTTCCACTGAGCAGCAGGTGGGCACGCACGCGGATGCGGGTGTGCTGGCGAACTCGCCGGGCATCTCGCCGGCCGCCGAGCGTATTCGGTACGTATCCGGCGACACCTACAGCTGCCCGACCGGACGGCTGTGCGCACGCGTGTGGGATCCGACCCGCAGCACGTACAAGGTGTTCGACCTGTACTACTGCAATACCTACTCGCTGTCCTACTGGGGCGGCCTCGGTGGCTTCTACAACTACCAGACCGAGGGCACGGTGGCCAGGTTCTACAACTCGGGCGGCACAACCGTCCACACCTCGACCGCGCGCAGCACTGCCCCCTCGGGGTGGAACTGGGACCCGATCTGGAAGATCAAGAACTGCTGACCGCACGCCGCATCTCACAGCGCCCGCCTCACGGCCGCACGTCGGCCCGAGGCGGGCGCCCCCGCATGCCCCACCGCACCGTCCCCCAGTTCGTCACACCCCCATGTCCCGTTCAGCAACGCATCCCCCAACCCCGTCCGCCGATGCAGCACCCAGTGCCCGTCCCGGAACGAACCGACCAGCCCCGCCTCCCGCAGCACCGCGGCATGGCGGCTGGCGTTGGCTGGGGAGAGGTGGAGGGCGGCGGCTATGCCGCTGGTGGACATCGGGCGGCCGAGCAGCTCCAGCACTCGGGCCCGGGTGGGGCCCAGCAGCCGCTGCAGACGCTCCACGGAGCCCGAGCCCAAACCGGGTGCGCCGCCAGGCCCGGCCACCGTCAGGCAGCCCGGCGCGAGCGGAAGCGGATACACCAGTACGGGAGAGAGTTCGGAGGCGGCAAGAGCGACAGGCTGCCGGATGCAGAAGAAAGACGGGATCAGGGTCAGCGGGCGGCCGTTCAGCTCCAGGCCCCGGTCGAAGGGGTAGCCGCATTCGAGCCGGCCGTCCCGCCACGACAGCAGCTCCGGCTGATAGCTGTCCAGCAGCCCCTCCGCCCCCGCCGCCAGTGCCAAGTCGGCGCGTTTAGCCAGGTCCGCGCCGACGGCCCGGTCGATGACCGTCCTGTATGGCGCCACAGCCACCGCGTGATAAGCGCGCACCGCCGTCCCCAGCCGGTGCAGCACCTCGCTCCCGCCCTCGGCGAGCCGTCGGGCGCCCGACGGCATCGGTCGGTCCGGGTAGAGCCGGCCAAGTTCGTACCGTAAGCGTCTGCGGGGTGTGGAGAGCACCGCGTCCAGTCCGGTGTCCGGGTCGGGGCTGCCGAGGCCGGGGGTGAGGAAGTCCGGGAAGTAGGAAGCCAACGGGCTCACCTCCATCAGCGCCCGGGTCGTCCGGATCAGCCCCGCTCGCGCGAGCCCCTCGCGCACCTGCCTCCGCCATGGGTCGAAGATCAGGGCCGCGTGCCGGTTCTGGAGCAGCTGCAGGCTGAGGACCACCTCCCACATGAAGTCACTGCCCGCCGCCACCCGCAGCCGGTTGAGATCGTCCGTGCCGAAGCCGATACGCAGCATGTCCCCACGCTCCCCGTGATATGTCCGCCCCGTGACACACCGTTGGATTGGACGGGCAGGCGATGACGGACGGTTCCGGGGAGGGGAGAGTTGTCCGAATAGCGGTGGCATCAGCTCCCCTGAGCCCAAGCTCAAGTTCAGAACCCGTGCCGCATCCCCCCGTCAACGGGCACCATGACCCCCGTCAGATAGCTCGCCGCAGGCGAAAGCAGAAACGCCGCCGTCCGCCCGAACTCCTCCGGCTTCCCGTACCGCCGCAACGGAATCCGCGACTCGTTGGCGACCCGGGTCGCCGCGGGGTCGGCGGACAACCCGTCCAGCTCGCGCACGCGATCCGTGTCGATGCGTGCCGGCAACAACCCCACCACCCGGATTCCGCGCGGCCCCACCTCGTCCGCGAGCGACTTGGCGAACCCGGCCAACCCGGGCCGCAACCCGTTGGAGATGGTCAGCCCCGGAATCGGTTCGTGCACCGAGCCGGACAGCACGAATCCGACGACCCCGCCCGCCTCCAGCTCCGCCACCGCCGTACGGGCCAGCCGTACCGCCCCCAGGAACACCGAGTCGAACGCGGCCCGCCACTGCTCGTCCGTGTTGTCGGCGACGAACCCGGGCGCCGGCCCGCCCACGCTGACGAGGATGCCGTTGAAGCGCCCGAAGTGCTCACGGGCCGCCGCGACGAGCCGCCCCGCGACCTCCGGATCGGAGTTGTCCGCGGCGACGCCCACCGCCCCGGGGCCCAGGTCGGCCGCCGCCTCCGCGACCGTCTCCTCGTCCCGCCCCGTGATGACCACCTTCGCGCCGTCGGCGACGAGCTCGCGCGCGGCGGCGTTGCCCAGTCCACGGGTGGCGCCGGTGACGACGTACACGCGGTCCTTCAGTCCAAGATCCATGGTCCCTATCCTGCCCGGTCCTCGCCGTAGAGGGCGAGGGCCGTGTTGACGAGGCCGATGTGGCTGAACGCCTGGGGGAAGTTGCCGAGCTGGCGGCCGGCGACCGGGTCGTACTCCTCCGCCAGCAGTCCCACGTCGTTGGTGAGGCCGACCAGGCGTTCGAACAGTGCGCGTGCCTCCTTCGTACGGCCGATCATGTGCAGGGCGTCCGCCAGCCAGAACGAGCAGGCCACGAACACGCCCTCGTCACCGGGCAGCCCGTCGACCACGGGACCGTCCGTGCTGTAGCGGCGTACGAATCCGCCGTGCCCCAGCTCGTCCCTGACGGCCTCGATGGTGCCGACGATCCTCGGGTCGTCCGGTGGCAGGAAGCCGACGCGGGGCAGGAGCAGCACGGCGGCGTCGAGTTCACGGGAGCCGTAGAACTGGGTGAACGTGTTGCGCTCCGGGTCGTAGCCGCGTTCGCACACCTCACGGTGCACCTCGTCGCGCATCGCCCGCCAGCCCTCCAGGTTGCCGCCGCTGAGCTTCGGGTTGAGCTCCAGGGCACGCACCGCGCGGTCGGCGGCCACCCAGGTCATCACCTTCGAGTGGACGAAGTGCCGGCGCGGGCCGCGCACCTCCCACAGTCCCTCGTCCGGGCGGCGCCACGCCGTCTCCAGGAACTCCATCAGCGCGCACTGCAGGCGCCACATGTGCGGTTTGGACGGCAGCCCCAAGCGCCGGGCCAGCGCCAGCGAGTCGATCACCTCGCCGTACACGTCGAGCTGGAGCTGCCGTACCGCCGCGTTGCCGATCCGCACCGGGGCCGAGCCGCCGAACCCGGGCAGCCAGTCCAGCTCGAACTCGGGCAGCCGTCGCTCACCGCCGAGCCCGTACATGATCTGGAGGTCCGCCGGGTCGCCCGCGACCGCGCGCAACAGCCAGTCACGCCAGCTCTCGGCCTCCTCGTGGTAGCCCGCCGACAGCAGCGCGTTGAGGGTGAGCGTGGAGTCGCGCAGCCAGCAGTAGCGGTAGTCCCAGTTGCGTACGCCGCCCAGCTCCTCTGGGAGCGACGTGGTGGGGGCGGCCACGATGCCGCCGGTCGGCGCGTACGTCAGCGCCTTCAGCGTGATCAGCGAGCGCACGACGGCGTCCCGGTGCGGTCCGTCGTACGTACAGCGGGCCGACCACGCCTCCCAGTCCGTGACGGCCGTGTCCAGGGCCTCGTACGGGTCGACGAACGGCGGATGCGGCTCGTGCGAGGGATGCCAGGTCAGGACGAACGCGACCCGCTCGCCCTCGGCGACGGTGAACTCCGAGTACGTGGTGAAGTCCCGTCCCCAGGTGCGGACCCCTTCCTCGGTACGCAGCCACACGGCGTCCGGTCCGGCGACGGCCACCCGGTGCCCGTTCGCCCGGCGCATCCAGGGCACGACCGACCCGTAGTCGAACCGCAGCCGCAGCGTGCTGCGGACGATCACCTCTCCGCGTACGCCCTCGACGATGCGTACGAGATCGGGGGCGCGGTCGCGCTGGGGCATCAGGTCGGTGACGCGTACGGCGCCGTCGTCGGTCTCCCACTCGGTGTCGAGGACCAGGGTGCCGGGCCGGTAACCGCGCCGGACGCAGCGGTCGGCGCCCTCGGGGGCGATCCGCCAGTGCCCGTTGCGCTCGTCGCCGAGCAGCGCGGCGAAACAGGCGGCCGAGTCGAAGCGGGGCAGACACAGCCAGTCGACGGAACCGTCCATGCCGACGAGCGCGCCGGTCTGGTGGTCGCCGATGAGGGCGTAGTCCTCGATACGGGGGATGCGGTGACTCTGGTGAGGATGCACGACCAGCGGGTTCCCGGTGTGGGGCCCCGGCATTCGGGCGAGATCGAACTGTCACACGCCGCGGCCCCCCGTTACGTCACACGGCCGGTCGTGTCACACGGCGGCGGGCTCGGCGTCCGGCGAGTCCTGCGCCTCGCGGGCCGCCGCCTCGGCCTCCGCCCGGTCCCGCCGTTCCCGGCGCACCAGGATCACCCAGCCCAGGGGGACACCCGCGGAGAACAGCCACCACTGAATCGCGTAGGCGTAGTTCAGCGCGGCGTTCTCGTCACCGGGCCTGCCGAGCAGCTCGGGAGTGTCCTTCTTCGGCTCGGGCGTCGTCAGCACGATGTAGCCGCCGAGCACCTCGGCGCCGAGCCGCCGGGCCTCCTGCTCGCTGTTGATCAGCATGATCTGCCGGTCCGGCAGCCCCTTGAGGTCCTTGATGCCGCTCGCCGCGGTCGTCTCGGCGGGCATCAGCCGCCCGGTGACGGTGATCTCGCCCTCGGGGGGCGCGGGGATGCTGGGGAACGCGGTCTGGCTCGGGCCGTCCGCGGGGATCCAGCCCCGGTTGACCAGCAGGACCTTGCCGTCGTCGAGGACGAAGGGGGTCAGTACGTGGTAGCCGACCTCGTCGTCGGAGTTGGTACGGCGACGGACGACGACCTCGTCGTCGGTGTCGAAGTGACCCCTGGCGGTCACGGTGTGGTATCGCTCGCCGGTGGTGACGGTGTGTCCGGGCGAGGTCAGCCGCTCCACGGGCACCGGCTCGGCGGAGAGCGCGTCGGCGACCAGCTGGTTGCGGGCGGTGCGCTCGTCGTAGCGGTGCATCTGCCAGATGCCCAGCCTGATCATCGTGGGGATGAGGAGGAGGGCGACCAGCGTGAGGATCACCCACTGCCGGGACAAGAGGAAGCGGTACACCCCACTGACGGTACAACTCGCCCGTGGGGTGCATTCAGGGGGGTACGGACTCGGCTCGGCCCCGCTCGGGCTTCCTCAGACCCTGTCGATGATCCCCACCCTCCCCTCCGCGCGGGCGCAGTGCGCCCCGCAGTACCAGTGGCCCTCGGCCTCGACGCCCTGCCCGATGATCTGGACACGGCAGTGCTCGCAGATGGGTGCCATGCGGTGGATGGCGCAGGCGAAACAGTCGAAGACGTGCACGGCGCCCTGCGCGTGCACCTCGAATGTCATCCCGTAAGTGTTCCCGCAGACTTCACAACTGGCCATGGGCCACAGGGTGGGCCGTCGGTGCCGCGCGAGCGAGAGGGCGCCGGGCGAGTCGTACGGCAATCACCCGTCCGCACGGTCATCCCCGCGCCGCGGGTTCCACGTCCCGCAGCAGCTGTCCGAAGGCCGCCTCGTCGACGACGGGGGTGCCGTACTGCCGGGCCCTGACCACCTTCGAGGTCATGGAGTCCGGGTCGTTGGTGACGAGCAGGCTGGTCAGCCGGGACAGGCTCGTCGCGACATGCAGCCCCGCCTCGACGGCCCGGTCCTCCAGCAGGTCGCGCTCGACCGAGGTGTCCCCGGAGAACGCCACCCGCATGCCCTGCTTGAGTGGTTTGCCGTCTTCGTACCGCCCCGGGTTGGGGTACGGGCACGCGGGCCTCTTGCGGGAGGGCCGCCAGCCGGCCGGCTGGTAGCTTCCGTAACCCCCGGAGGCCTGGCGCCCGATCTGCGGCAGGGCGGAGCCGCTTGTCGCCGGTGACGCCGACCACTCCGTCAGCGGCCGGCACTCCAGCAGCGGCAGCCGTACGCCGCCCAGCGCGGCCGCGTGCAGGCTCGGCCGGAACGCTTCGGCGAGCACCCGCGCGTCGTCCAGCGCGTGGTGGGCCCGCTGCTGGACGACCCCGTAGTGCGCGGCGAGCGTCTCCAGCTTGTGGTTGGACAGCGGCAGCCCCAACTCCTTGGACAGCGCGATGGTGCACAGCCGTTGGCGCACCGGCGCCTCGCGCTCAGCGCGCGCGTACTCCCGCGCGATCATCGACCAGTCGAAGACGGCGTTGTGCGCGACGAGCACGCGTCCGTCGAGCCGGGAGGCGAACTCCTCGGCGATGTCCACGAAGAGCGGGGCGCCCTCCAGGACGTCGCTCGTCAACCCGTGGATCCACACCGGCCCCGGATCCCGCTCCGGGTTGACCGTTGTGTACCAGTGGTCCTCGACCTCGCCGCGCGCGTCGAGCCGGTAGACGGCGGCGGAGATTATCCGGTCCTCCCGGGACAGACCGGTGGTCTCGACGTCAACGACCGCGTATCCCTGGGGATATGCGGTCGGCCACGATGTGGGGGCCGGCGTGGGCGTCAGGTCTTCGAGCATGGTCCCAGAGAATACGGGCCGCGACTGACAGCCCGTGGGGCGCCTGTTGGTGGAGACCGCCAACAAGCAAGCGCGTACTGCCCTGAATACTTGTCAGTAATAACGGCTGTGCGCCACCTGTGGGCCGCCCTAACGTGCAGTCATGCCCAACCTCCCCGATGTTGTCGTCTGGTCGATACCCGCCTTCGTACTGCTCACCGTCATCGAGATGATCAGTGTCCGGATCCACCCCGCCGAGGACGCCGCCGGGTACGAGGCCAAGGACGCCGCCACCAGCGTCGGCATGGGACTCGGGAGCCTGGCCTTCGACTTCCTGTGGAAGATCCCGATCGTCGCCGTGTACACGGCCCTCTACGAACTCACCCCGCTCCGTGTCCCCGTTCTCTGGTGGACCCTCCCGCTCGTGCTGCTCGCGCAGGACTTCTTCTACTACTGGTCCCACCGCGGTCACCACGTCGTCCGCATCCTCTGGGCCTGCCATGTCGTCCACCACTCCAGCCGCAGTTTCAACCTGACGACGGCCCTGCGCCAGCCCTGGACCACACTCACCGTCTGGCCGTTCTACGTCCCCCTCGTCGCCCTCGGTGTGCACCCGGCCGCGCTCGCCTTCTGTTCCTCCGTGAACCTCGTGTACCAGTTCTGGATCCACACCGAGCGGATCGACCGGATGCCCCGGTGGTTCGAGCACCTCCTCAACACGCCCTCCCACCACCGCGTCCACCACGCCTCCCAAGGCGGCTACCTGGACCGCAACTTCGGCGGAATCCTCATCGTCTGGGACCGGCTCTTCGGCTCGTTCGTCGCCGAGACCGAACGGCCTGTCTACGGGTTGACCAAGAACATCAGCACGTTCAACCCGGTCAAGGTCGCCACTCACGAGTACGTCTCGATCGTCAAGGACATCAAGGCGGCGGGCAGTTGGCGTGAGCGCGCCGGGCGGGTGTTCCGCGGGCCCGGCTGGCAGCCCGCGCCCGTGCGGCGGGAGCCGGCCGAGGAAACCGTCGTCGCGTGAGACCGGCCCGCGTTTTCCTGGCCGCCTTCGTCCTCGCCGCGGCCGTCGACCTGTTCTCCCTCGCGGCCGGCTCCGACACCGGACACGCACTCGCCAAACCCCTCCTGATGCCCTTTCTCGCCGCCCACGCCCATCTGCGCGGAGCCCCCCGCCTCCTGACCGTCGCTCTCCTCCTCGGCTGGGCCGGAGACGTCCTGCTGCTCTCCGACGCCGACTTGGCGTTCCTGGCCGGCATGGCGTTCTTCGCGGCCGGCCACGTCTGTTACCTCGCCCTCTTCAGGACGTACGGCGCCCGGTACCGCACGAACCGCACCCCACGCGTGCGTGCCGCACGCGACCGGCTCGCGGCGGCCTACGTCCTGGCCCTGGCCGTCACCCTCGTCGCCCTCTGGCCCGGTCTCCCCGCCGAACTCCGCGTCCCCGTCGTCGGGTACAGCCTCCTGCTGACCGTGACGGCCTACCGGGCCACCGCGCTCGGCCTCCTCGCCGGCGCGGGCGGCGCGCTGTTCCTGCTCTCCGACACCCTCATCGCGACCGGCGTCGCGGACCTGCCCCAGCTCCCCGGCCCCGACTTCTGGATCATGCTCACGTACCTCGCGGCCCAGTGGCTCCTGGCCGGCGGCGTACTCGTGGCGGCGAGGACCGCGACGCACCCACCCGTCACGTCCAGCGGATCGGCACCGGCAGCGCCGTGAGCAGCCCCGACACCGCGATCACCAGCCCCAGCGCCACGACCTCCGCGCGCGCGGGGGAGCAGGCCGTCAGCGGATCGGCCGCCCGGCGCAGCCGCAGCCGCGCCCACAGCGCGAGTACGGCGACGGCGGCCACGACAAGCACCTTGGCGAGCAGGGTGCGGCCGTACGCCGTCGACGTCAGCTGCTCCAGGACCGTGTCCGGGGGCATCCGGCGCAGCGTGCTCCAGATGCCCGTCGCGGTGATCAGGGCGAGCAGAACGGCCGCCACGCGCGCGTAGAGGCCCAGCAACGCCACGCGCGCCTCAAGGGCGGTACCCCAGAGGGGCAACGTCCGCAGGACGTACAGCAGTCCGCCCACCCACAGCGCCGCGCACGTGAGGTGCACGAACGTCAGTGCCGAGCCGGTCAGCGGATCGAGCTCCGGTGCTGGATGGGCCCGCAGCGCCTCCGCCACGGCCACCGCCGTCAGCGGCCAGACCTGCAGGGCCGGGCGGGCCGACAGGGCGCACAGGCCCGCAGCCGCGAACCCGTTGACCTCCAGCAGCGCGAGCTTGCCGTCCCGGGACTCGTACAGGCCTCCGACATCGATCGCGGCCGGGCTGTCCGGTACGAGGTTGCCGGTCGCCACCACCGAGGCGAGCCCCAGCGCGGCGACGAAACCGACGCCGGCCGCGTACGGCGCCCAGCCGCGCGCCCGCTCCGCAGGCGCCCCGGGCAGCCTGACGGCCAGCCGGTGCACGAACAGCTCGCCCACCGGCACGCACAGCGCGGCGAACAGCACCGTCCGCAGCAGCCCGATCCCCCCGACACCGGGCGCGGCGGCCTCCCCGGTGCCGTCCAGCGCGACGGACGGGCCGAGCAGCGGTATCAGCGCGGCCAACGCCACCAGCACGAGCACGGCGACGGCCCGTGCGGTACCAGGGCGTTTGCCATCGGGTGTTCTCGCGGGCCCGCCCTCGTCGGACGCCGCGTCGGTCGGTCGTATCAAGCCCACCCCAAAATCCTCACCAGCCGTGGGTATGTCCGCAGTCGCCCCGGCGACTCACCACGGCACCCCTCTTCACATGCTTGACGTGTGTTTACACCCAGCGCGGCCGATCCGTCCCCCAAACCCCGGGAGGCCGCACCCAGTCGACCGGCCCGCTCGCGAAGGAGACAGGCGGCAGCGCGTACCGCAGCCGCCCCAGCGCGCTGTCCCGCTCGGCGAGCCACGTCTCCGGCCCGTCGTACCCGAAGCTGCGCACAGGCGCCGTCGGCCCCTGCCCCGCCCCGCTCGTCAGCCACCCCGCCGTCCCGGCCAGCGCCAGCCGTACGAACCGGCTGCCGCCCTCCCGCACCTGGTCGCTCAGCGCCCGCAGCACGCCGGCCGCCAGCAGATAGCCCGTGCCGTGGTCGAGCGCCTGAGCGGGCAGCGCGCCGGGCTCCTGCACCGACCCCTCGATCGCCGCGATGCCCGTGGCGACCTGCACCAGGCTGTCGAAGCCCCGCCGCTCACTCCAGGGCCCGTACACGCCCCATGCGGACAACTGCGCCACGACCACCCCTGGCCTGCGCCCGGCCAGCGCCTCCGGGGACAGTCCGAACCGGTCCAGGGCGCCTGGCCGGTACCCGGTGACGACGACGTCCGCGCCGGCGAGGAGTTCCTCGAAGGCGTGCCGGTCGGCCGCCAGATCCAGCACAGCCGACCGCTTCCCGAAGCCCGTGTCGGCGTGCTGGCCGGGGAGTTCGGGCAGTTGAGGCGCGTCAACGCGCAGCACGTCCGCGCCGAGCAGGGCGAGTGTGCGGGTGGCGACGGGACCCGCGACGACCCGGGTCAGGTCCAGGACACGGACTCCGGCGGCGGGCAGCAGGGGATCGTTGCCGCTCGGCGGGAGCACGCGCGCGCGTGCCGAGTCCAGCCGTCCGCGCTCGGCCAGGGGTCGCGCGGACACCGCCGCGCCCTGCTCGTGCGCGGCCCACTCCTCGGACGTGCGCAGCGCGACGGCGAGGCCTCCGGCCGCGTACACGGTCTCCTCGGCCTCGGCGGAGGACCGTTCGGCGAGCGCGGCGCTGACGGACGCCGGATCCTCGGACGTGCCCAGGGCCGCGAGCAGACGGGCCCGGTGGTGCGGGTAGTTCGCGTGCGTGCGCACCCAGCCGTCCGCCGTCCGCCAGAAGCGCGACAGGGGCGCGAAGGTGACCGGTGCGCGTCCGTCGACCAGCAGGTGGCGCTCGCTGACGAAAGCAGTGGCGACCGCGCCGTCGTCCACGCGGACCTCGGGCACCTCCGGCAGCCCGGCCCGGAGGGCGCCCAACTCCGCTGCGGCCAGCGCGCAGCAGCCGACGCAGGCGCGCGCCAACTCCCGTACCGGAAGCCGTGATGCGAGTACTCCGGTGCGTACGACGGCCGAGACCCGGGCGGCGAGGGCGGGATCGCCGCCCAGCGCGGCCCAGGTGTACTCCGTGCTCAACACAGTCATACGGGCACTATGCCGTGTGTATCGGATCAATATATGTACTGGATCAACACGGTGGGCCGGGCAGCGCAACGCCGCCCGGCCCACCGAAGGTGCTGCAGGGGACCTACTTCGTCACCGCGTCCAGTGCGTCCGCGATGCCGTGGCCGTAGAAGCCGTTGTAGTTCTTCGGGCCCTCGCACACCGCGTCGACCTTGCCGTCGCCGTTGATGTCGTACGGGTCCGTGCAGGCCGTGGCGTCCGCCTCGGCGTACAGGAGCGCCTTCACCAGGCCGGCGGGGGCGTGCGGGTGCGTCGACTTGATCAGGGCGGCCACGCCCGCGACATGCGGGGACGCCATCGACGTACCGGCCATGTAGCCCCAGGTGCCGCCGGGCAGCGGGCCGAGGATCAGGCCGCTGGTGGCCGGCGGGGCCGGGGTCTGGTAGCGGGTCGAGTCGCCGCCGGGGGCGGCTATGTCGACGACGCCCAGACCGTGGTTGGAGAAGGACGACTTGATGCCCTTGGCGCCGGTCGAGGCGACCGTCACCACACCCGGCAGCTGGGTCGGGATGTCGTAGCACTCGGACGGGTCGATGACCCGGTCCGACGGTGTCGCGTCGTTCGGCGAGACAGGGTCGGTGATCTCGTCGGCCGCGAGGTCGTAGTTCTCGTTGCCGGCCGCCGCGACATTGACGACACCCTTGCGCTCCGCGTACAGCGACGCGCGCGTGATGGCGTCGACCAGGGCCTTCTGGTCCGGGTCGTTCTTGCAGTTGAAGTACCAGGGGTCCGTGTAATAGCTGTTGTTCGTGACGTCCACGCCGTGCTCGGCCGCCCACACGAAGCCGCAGACCACGGCCTCCGTGTAGAAGTAGCCGGCCGTGGTCGACACCTTGATGCCGGACACCTTCACGCCCGGCGCGACGCCCGTGACCCCGACGCCGTTCTTGGCGGCGGCGATCTCACCGGCCACGTGCGTGCCGTGCGGGCTCTCGCCCGTGGTCGGCCGCCAGGCCCCGTCGGTGGTGTCGGGTTTGCCCGTCACGCAGTTGACGGAGGCGCCGCGGTCGAAGTTCGGCGCGATGTCGGGGTGGGTGTCGTCGACGCCGGTGTCGATCACGGCGACGGTCACCCTGGAGCTGCCGAGAGTCTTCTCGTGCGCCTTGTCCGCCTTGATGGCGGGCAGGTCCCACTGCAACGGCTCCAGCGGGTCCTGGGACGCGGTGGCGTCGGCGGTGGCGCTCGCGACCTCCTCGGCCGAGAGCACCTTCGGGGTGCCCACGTCGGTGGTCGACTGGGCGGGCAGCGGCGCGTTGCGCGTGTTGCCGGCCGACTGCACGCCGGGCACCTTGCGGATCACCTCGGCGAAATCGGGGTTCGCCGAGTGGACGACGATCACCCCGATCCGGTCGTACGACGTCACGACCGTGCCGCCGGCCTTGGCGATGGCCTTCTGCACGTACCGGGACGGGCCGTGCCCGGGGAACACGTTGACGACATAGCTGAGCGACGTCGCGTCGGCCGTGACGGCCGCGCCGGCCTCGGCGTCGGCCGCGACGGCGTGGATGTTCGGCAGGAAGGCGAACGCCGTCGCCATGACCATCCCGACCGGTATCGCCACGGCACGCCGGGTGCGCGGGTGAGGCGCTGTCATAGAGGATCTCCAGTTCGTTCGTTCGTGGGAGGTGCGGACCGTGCGGGAAACTCGGAAAACCGTGCGGGTCACTTGACCGCGCGCAGCGCGTTGACGATCCCGAACCCGAAGAATCCGTTGACCCGCTTGCCGCCCTCGCACACCGCGTCCTGTGTGCCGTCACCGTCCTGGTCGTACGACTCGGGGCAGCCCGGGTTGTCCGCCTGGACCTTGAGCAACGTCTGGAGCTGGGCCGGGGTCGCCCACGGGTGCTTCGACTTCAGCAGCGCGGCGACGCCCGCGGCGTGCGGCGAGGCCATCGAGGTGCCCTGCAGGAAGCCGTACTCACCGTTCGGCATGGTGGACAGGATGCGGCCGTTCTGCGACGGCGTGTCCGGTATCTGGTATTTGCGATCGCCGCCGGGGGCCGCGATGTCGATGACGCCGTTGCCGTAGGTGGAGTAGTACGACTTGACGTTGTCGACACCGGTGGCGCTCACCGTGACGACACCCGGGAGCTGGGTCGGCACGTCGAAGCACTCGTGCGGGTCGATCGTTCGCGTGACCGGCGTCGAGTCGTCGGGGCTGGTGTCGTCGACGATCGCGTCGGAGTCCAGGTCGTGGGCGGAGTTGCCCGCCGACGCCAGGTTGAGGGTGCCCTTCTTCTGCGCGTACAGCTGCGCCCTGTTGACCGCGTCGACAATGGCCCGCTGGTCGGGATCGTCCATGCAGTTGTACAGCCATGGATCGACGTAGTAGCTGTTGTTCGTGATCTCGACGCCGCGGTCGGCGGCGAACACGAAGGCACACACGACGCTCTCCGGGTAGAAGAGCCCGTTGTCGGGGTCGCTCACCTTGATGCTGGAGACCTTCACACCGGGTGCGACCCCGGCCACACCGATGCCGTTGCGGGCGGCGGCGATCTCACCGGCCACATGCGTGCCGTGGTAGTCCTCGGCGGTGTACGGGCGCCACGCGCCCTCGCTGGTGTCCGGGACGCCGCCCACGCAGTTCGCCGACTGGGACGCGGAGAAGTTCGGGGCGAGGTCCGGGTGGGTGTCGTCGACGCCGGTGTCGATCACGGCGACGGTGACCCTGGGGCTGCCCGGGTTGATCTTCGCGGCCTTGTCGGCGCCGATCGCCCGCAGGTCCCACTGGTCGGCTTCGAGGGGTTCGCTCTCGGGGATCGTGGCCGACACGGCCTCGACCCTGGCTGCCTCCGCGGCCGTCAGATAGTCCGCCGCGCCTTCGTCGGTCGTCCCGGCGGAGACCAGCGGCGTGGTCCGCGTGGCACCCGCGGACTTCACCCCGCGCACCGCGCGGATCTCCGCCCCGAAGGAGGGGTTCGCGGAGTGGGCGACGATCACACCGATCTTCTTGTGCGTGACCACGACGGTGCCGCCGGCCGCGGAGATCGCCTTCGTCACCGCCCCGATCGTGTGACGGTCGGTGCTCTTGGTGTTGACGACATACGCGAGGTTCGGACCGTCCGCGGCCTGGGCGGCGGAGGCGGCCGGCTCGGCGGCCGACGCGGCCACGGGCAGGAAGCCGAGGGAGGCGGTCAGGGACAGCACGACCGGCACCGCGAGAGCGAGCCGGCGTCTGGAGCGCAGATGAGCCATGGGTTCTCCACATCATCCGGAAACGAGGCCGGCCCGGACAAGGATGGTTGCCGGGCGGGCGCGTAGCAGGGACGGACAACAAGTGAGTACGCGCGAAAAGGCGGGCACGGGCGTATGGCCCGCGCCGTTCGATTTTGCAGGTACATGACGGGTGGTACAGGGCGAAGCTATCCCGCATCGCCGCTGGCCAGCAATGACTTCCGGAGATCAGTTCGGAAAGAACCGCGGGGAGTTGAACCGGTCCTAGCGTGGCGCCGTGACCTTGGGCAGGGAGCGCGAGGACCATCGAGCCCCCTGTCGGATCACGCGTGGGGGCCCTACCATCGCGAGCCGACCCCCTGTGATCCAGATCACCGCGAGGTCAGAAAAGAGCCATGTCCGTACCCAGTCCGACCCCGTCCCCGGACGACCACTCACCCCCGTCCGCTGTCGTCACCGCACCCGCAACGCGAGGAGACTCCGTGGCTACCGACGCACCGCCCCCCTCGAAGACAGAACCCCACCTCCCCTCCACGGAGGAGTTCGTCGAGGTGCAGCAGAGCGCTGAGTTCGGTGAACTGCGCCGCGCCCACCGCTCCTTCGCCTTCCCGCTGACCCTCGGCTTCATCACCTGGTACCTGATGTACGTCCTGCTGTCGAACTATGCGGGCGGCTTCATGGGCACCAAGCTCTTCGGCAACATCAACGTCGCCTTCGTCCTGGGCATCGCCCAGTTCGTCACCACGTTCCTCATCGCCTGGTGGTACGCGCGGCACGCCGCCGCGAACCTCGACCCGAAGGGTGAGGCGATCAAGTCCCGGATGGAGGGCGGCGCATGAGCCCCGTACAGCAGAGTGTTCTCGCCGCCGGTGAGGCCGGCGAGCACCGGCCGCTGATCATCTCCCTGTTCGCGGTGTTCGTCGTCGCGACCCTCGGCATCACCGTCTGGGCGGGCCGCCAGACCAAGAGCGCCGCCGACTTCTACGCCGGCGGGCGCCAGTTCAGCGCCTTCCAGAACGGCCTCGCGGTCTCCGGCGACTACATGTCCGCCGCGTCCTTCCTCGGCATCGCGGGCGCGATCGCCCTCTTCGGGTACGACGGCTTCCTGTACTCCATCGGCTTCCTCGTCGCCTGGCTGGTCGCCCTGCTCCTGGTGGCCGAGCCGCTGCGCAACTCCGGCCGCTACACCATGGGTGACGTCCTCGCGTACCGCATGCGCCAGCGCCCCGTCCGCACGGCCGCCGGTACGTCGACGATCGTCGTCTCGATCTTCTACCTGCTGGCGCAGATGGCCGGCGCGGGCGTCCTCGTCTCGCTCCTCCTCGGTATCACCTCCGACGCGGGCAAGGTCGCCATCGTCGCCCTCGTCGGCGTCCTGATGATCGTGTACGTCTCCATCGGCGGTATGAAGGGCACCACCTGGGTCCAGATGGTCAAGGCCGTGCTGCTCATCAGCGGCACGATCCTCATTACGTTCCTGGTGCTGCTGAAGTTCAACTTCAACATCTCCGATCTGCTCGGCTCCGCCGCCGAACGCAGCGGCAAGGGCGACGCCTTCCTGGAGCCCGGCCTCCAGTACGGCGCCACGGGCATCTCCAAGCTGGACTTCATCTCCCTGGGTATCGCCCTGGTCCTCGGTACCGCCGGTCTGCCGCACATCCTGATCCGCTTCTACACGGTGCCCACGGCCAAGGCCGCCCGGAAGTCCGTGAACTGGGCGATCGGCATCATCGGCGGCTTCTACCTGATGACGATCGCGCTCGGCTTCGGCGCCGCCGCGCTGATCGACCAGAAAGAGATCACCGACTCCAACCCATCGGGCAACACGGCCGCTCCGCTGCTCGCCCTGCACATCGGCGGCGTCGACTCGGCCTGGGGCGCGGTGCTGCTCGCGACGATCTCGGCGGTCGCCTTCGCGACGATCCTCGCCGTCGTCGCCGGCCTCACGCTGGCCTCGTCGTCGTCCTTCGCGCACGACATCTACGCCAATGTCATCCGCAGGGGGAAGGCCACCGACAAGGAGGAGATGAAGGCCGCCCGCTGGGCAACCGTCTTCATCGGCGTCGTCTCCATCGCCCTGGGCGCCCTCGCCCGCGACCTCAACGTCGCCGGACTGGTCGCGCTGGCGTTCGCGGTCGCCGCGTCCGCCAACCTGCCCACGATCCTCTACAGCCTGTTCTGGAAGAAGTTCACCACGCAGGGCGCGCTGTGGTCGATCTACGGCGGCCTGATCGTGGCGGTCGGCCTGGTGCTGTTCTCGCCGGTCGTCTCCGGCGACCCGAAGGCGATGTTCCCGGGTGTCGACTTCCACTGGTTCCCGCTGAAGAACCCCGGCATCATCTCCATCCCGTTCGGCTTCCTCATGGGCTGGCTCGGCACGGTCCTCTCCAAGGAGGAACCCGACACCGGCAAGTACGCCGAACTGGAAGTGCGGTCCCTCACGGGAACCGGAGCGCACTAGAAACCGTTTTACTGGAAAGGCATCACGCGGGGCTGTCGCAGGGATCTGCGGCGGCCCCGCGCGCCGTCCTGCGGCAGCGGGCCGGTCTCGTTGTCAGCGGGGTCACGTAGGCTCGCAGGTATCGGAGAAGATGTGTCCGCCACGCGTTCCACTACGAGGGAGGGGGCCCACGTGCTCATCGACACCTACGGCCGAGCGGCCACCGACCTGCGCGTCTCGTTGACCGACCGCTGCAACCTGCGGTGCGCGTACTGCATGCCCGAGGAGGGCCTGCAGTGGCTGGCCAAGCCCGACCTCCTCACGGACGACGAGATCGTCCGCCTCATCGACATCGCGGTGCGCACCCTGGGCATCACGGAGGTCCGCTTCACGGGCGGTGAGCCCCTGCTGCGCCCCGGTCTGGTCGGCATAGTGGAGCGGGTCGCGGCCCTGGCCCCCCGCCCCCAGATGTCCCTGACGACGAACGGCATCGGCCTGGTCCGTACGGCGACCGCCCTGAAGGCGGCAGGCCTGGACCGCGTCAACGTCTCGCTGGACACCCTCCGCCCGGACGTGTTCAAGACCCTCACCCGCCGCGACCGACACAGGGACGTCGTCGCGGGCCTGGAAGCCGCCCGCGAGGCCGGACTGACGCCGGTGAAGGTCAACTCGGTCCTGATGCCGGGGTTCAACGAGGACGAGGCTCCGGACCTTCTCGCCTGGGCGGTCGAGCACGGCTACGAGCTGCGCTTCATCGAGCAGATGCCCCTGGACGCCCAGCACGGCTGGAAGCGCGAGGGCATGGTCACCGCCGGTGACATCCTCACCTCCCTCCGCACCCGCTTCGACCTCACCCCCGAGGGCACCGACGAACGCGGCTCGGCGCCGGCCGAGCGCTGGCTGGTGGACGGCGGTCCGCACCGCGTGGGCGTCATAGCCTCCGTCACCCGGCCGTTCTGCGCCGCCTGCGACCGCACCCGGCTGACGGCCGACGGCCAGATCCGCACCTGCCTCTTCGCCCGCGAGGAGACGGACCTCCGGGCAGCCCTCCGCTCCGACGCTCCGGACGAGGAGATAGCTCGCATCTGGCGTCTGGCGATGTGGGGCAAGAAGGCGGGAGCGGGCCTGGACGACCCGTCGTTCGTCCAGCCGGACCGCCCGATGTCGGCCATCGGAGGCTGACCCGGGTTCAGCTGTCCGGAGACTCCCACTCCTCCAGCCTCACCACGTCCTTCAGGAACCCCCGCACCCCGAGAAACTGCGACAAGTGCTCGCGGTGCTCCTCGCACGCCAGCCATGTCTTCCGCCGCTCGGGCGTGTGCAGCTTCGGGTTGTTCCAGGCGAGCACCCACTCGGCGTCCGCCCGGCATGCCTTGGCGGAACAGATGGGGGAGTCAGGGTCAGGGCCGATCATCTGGCGACCCTAACCCGGCTGAAACAGCGCTCAAAAAGGCGACGCCGAGCAGCCACGGGGGGAGCTGCCCGGCGTCGGTCTGTCGCTCCGACGGGGGATGCGGAGCGCGTACGAAGTATGTCATGGGTAAGCGTCCGACCGGCACCGGAACAACATGATTGATCTGAGCTTTTCTTGAGCTTGGTGACGCGTCCGCACTGAGTTCTGGTCAGGCCCGATCGCGCGGATCGCCCCCCACGCCGGCCGCCTGACCGCCGCCGGTGTCCTCCGTTACGGATTCCGCGGAGCCCTCTTCCGGCAGAGGCTGCGTGATCATCGGCCGCACCGGAGCCGTCACGAACGTGGACGGCAGCCCCGGCGCGTTCTCGCGGCCCGCGTTGGCGATCACCACGGAGATGTAGGGCAGGATCATTCCGAGCACCAACGCCACGGACGCGACGTGCCGTTCGACGTTCCAGAGCACCGCCGCGAGGACCACCGCCACCGTGCGCACGGACATGGAGATGATGTACCGGCGCTGTCTGCCGCGGACATCGTCCGCGAGCCCCTGGCGGGCTCCGGTGATCCGGAACACCTGGGCGCCGCCACTGCTGCTCTGCTTCCGCATCACGTTCCACCATCCACCCGAATCGGCCACGCCCCGGCCCGTACCCGCGCCGAACCCGGTCGGGGAACCAGGCCCGGACCCGTTCAACGTTACGCCGCGCCTGCGCCGCCTACGAGACCGGGGCACCTTTCCGCGGGCTGAGCGGCCTGCGCAATACCCCGTACGAGCTCCCCGACATGCGCCGTAGTGCGAACGGGCCGACACTGGGCGTAATGCTGACGTAGAGCCGTACGAGGAGGCATCCATGGGCTGGTTGTGGGCGATCATCGTGGGATTGGTGCTGGGTCTGCTGGCCAAGGCGATCATTCCGGGCAAGCAGCACAGCCCGCTCTGGCTGACGACCATCTTCGGCATCATCGGCGCCGTCGTCGGCAACGCGATCGCACGAGGCTTCGGCATCGAGGAGACGAGCGGCATCGACTGGGGTCGGCATGCGCTCCAGCTCGCGGCGGCCGTCGTGATCGTGTTCCTGGGCGACATGGCGTACTCGAAGATGCGCGGCGGCAGGAGACATCGGGCTTAGCGGTACGTGTGAGGGGGGGCGGCCCGGTCAACAGGGTCGCCCCCCCTCACACTTACTCAGCACGCACGGACCGATCAACCGGTGACCTCCACCGCCGCCAGGTTCTTCTTGCCCCGGCGCAGAACCAGCCACCGCCCGTGCAGCAGCTCCTCCTTCGCGGGAACCGCGTCCTCGGCGGCGACCTTCACGTTGTTCACGTAGGCGCCGCCCTCCTTCACCGTGCGCCGCGCGGCCGACTTGCTGGCCACCAGCCCGACCTCGGCGAACAGATCGACGACCGGCCCCGCCTCGGCGACCTGGATGTGCGGTACCTCGGAGAGAGCCGCGGTCAGCGTCCGCTCGTCCAGCTCACCCAGCTCGCCCTGGCCGAAGAGGGCCCTGGACGCGGCGATCACGGCGGCCGTCTGCTCGGCACCGTGCACCAGAGTCGTCAGCTCCTCGGCGAGCGCGCGCTGCGCGGCCCGCGCCTGCGGACGCTCCGCGGTCTGCGCCTCCAGCGCCTCCAGCGCCTGAGGGGACTGGAAGGACAGGATGCGCATGTACGTCGAGATGTCACGGTCGTCCACGTTCAGCCAGAACTGGTAGAACGCGTACGGTGTCGTCATCTCCGGGTCGAGCCAGATGGCGCCGCCCTCGGTCTTGCCGAACTTGGTGCCGTCCGCCTTCGTCATCAGCGGGGTCGCCAGCGCGTGCGCGGAGGCCTCCGGCTCCAGGCGGTGGATCAGGTCGAGACCGGCGGTGAGGTTGCCCCACTGGTCGCTGCCGCCCTGCTGGAGCGTGCAGCCGTACCTCCGGTACAGCTCCAGGAAGTCCATGCCCTGCAGGAGCTGGTAGCTGAACTCCGTGTAGCTGATGCCCTGGTCGGACTCCAGACGACGGGCGACCGAGTCCTTCGTCAGCATCTTGTTGACGCGGAAGTGCTTGCCGATGTCCCGGAGGAACTCGATGGCGGACATACCGCCGGTCCAGTCCAGGTTGTTGACCATCGTCGCCGCGTTGTCGCCCTCGAAGATCAGGAAGGGCTCGATCTGTGCGCGGACCCGCTCGACCCAGGCGGCGACAGTCTCCGGCGAGTTCAGCGTGCGCTCGGCGGTCGGCTTGGGGTCACCGATCTGACCGGTGGCCCCGCCGACGAGCGCGAGCGGGCGGTGACCGGCGAGCTGGAGCCGGCGCATGGTGAGCACCTGCACGAGATGTCCCACATGCAGCGACGGAGCCGTCGGGTCGAAGCCGCAATAGAACGTGACGGGACCGTCCGCGAGCGCCTTGCGCAAAGCGTCCTCGTCAGTGGACAGGGAGAACAGCCCCCGCCACTTCAGCTCGTCGACGATGTCCGTCACGGTTCTCGTATCTCCTTGAATGGTCTTGGTGCAGTTCTACGGCAGCCGGGGGACTACCGGCTACGAGGTTATACGCCCTGACTGACAGAGCTCATATTGAAATCCGGGATGCGCATGGCGGGCATCGCAGCCCTGGTGAACCAGTCGCTCCACTCCCGGGGCAGCGTCTTCTCCGTGCGCCCGGCCTCGACGGCCCGCCCCAGCAGGTCCACCGGCGACTCGTTGAACCGGAAGTTGTTGACCTCCCCGCTGACCTCGCCGTTCTCGACGAGGTACACCCCGTCGCGGGTCAGGCCGGTCAGCAGCAGGGTGGCCGGGTCGACCTCGCGGATGTACCAGAGGCAGGTCAGCAGCAGCCCGCGTTCGGTGTTCGCGACCATCTCCTCCAGGGACGTGTCCTCGCCCCCGTCCAGGATCAGGTTCCCGATGGCCGGGGACACCGGCAGGCCGGTCAGCCCGGCAGTGTGCCGGGAGGTGATCAGCCGGTGCAGTTCGCCCCCGCGGATCCACTCCGTGGGGCTCAGAGGCAGCCCGTTGTCGAAGACCGACTGGTCGTCGCCGGAGGAGTGGGCGAGCAGGAAGGGGGAGGTTTCCAGACCTGGCTCGTTCGGGTCGCTGCGCAGCGACAGCGGCAGCTCGGTGAGCTTCTCGCCGATCCGTGTCCCGCCGCCCTGCTTGGAGAAGACCGTGCGCCCCTCGGCGGCGTCCCGTGCCGATGCCGACCACATCTGGTAGATCAGCAGGTCGGCGACGGCGGTCGGTGGCAGCAGCGTCTCGTACCGTCCGGCCGGCAGCTCGATCCGCCGCTCCGCCCAGTCAAGTCGTACGGCGAGTTCGGCGTCCAGGGCGGCCGGGTCGACGTCCTTGAAGTCCCGCGTCGACCGCCCGGCCCACGCGGACCGAGTACGGTCCGGGGACTTGGCGTTCAGCTCCAGCGTTCCGTTGGGCTGGTCATGCCGCAGGCGCAGTCCCGTGGACGTACCCACATAGCTCGACACCAGCTCGTGGTTGGCGAAGCCGTACAGCTCCCGGCCGCCCGCACGCGCGCGTGCGAACGCCTCACCGAGTGCCGGCGCGAAGTCGGCGAACACCGCCGACGAGGTCTCGGTGGGCGCGTCCGTGAAGTCGGGGGAGTGCGGTACACCCGCGACCAGCGGCTGGGCGTCCTCCGCGGGACCGGCGCCGCGCGCGGCGGCCTCGGCGGCCCGCACGAGCGGTTCCAGCTCGTCGGCGGTGACCGCCGCACGGGAGACGACCCCGGAGGCCGTGCCCTGCTTGCCGCCCACGGTGGCGACGACGGTGAGCGTGCGCCCGCGCGTGACCCCGTTGGTGGTGAGGGCGTTGCCCGCCCAGCGCAGGTTGGCGGTCGACTGCTCGTCCGCGATGACGACACACCCGTCGGCCCGGGACAGCTCAAGAGCCCGCTCGACGACTTCGTGCGGCTTGTTCGTACGGGTGCTCATCGACCGGCCTCCTGCGTGGTGTTCAGACTGTGCTTTTCCGGGGGACAACCCCCGAACCCCCGGCCGATCCCCGTGCTGGCGCTCATCGACCGGCCTCCTGCGTGGTGTTCAGAATGTTGACGCCCCGGAAGAGGGCCGACGGGCAGCCGTGGGACACCGCCGCGACCTGCCCCGGCTGGGCCTTGCCGCAGTTGAAGGCGCCGCCCAGGACGTATGTCTGAGGGCCGCCGACGGCCGCCATGGAGCCCCAGAAGTCGGTGGTCGTCGCCTGGTAGGCCACGTCCCGCAGCTGCCCGGTGATCCGGCCGTTCTCGATTCTGAAGAACCGCTGCCCGGTGAACTGGAAGTTGTAGCGCTGCATGTCGATGGACCAGGACCGGTCCCCGACGACGTAGATCCCGCGGTCGACGCCGCCGATGAGGTCCTCGGTCGCCAGCCCGCCCGGGTCCGGCTGCAACGACACATTGGCCATGCGCTGCACGGGCACATGCCCGGGCGAGTCGGCGTACGCGCACCCGTTGGACCGCTCGAACCCGGTCAGCTTCGCGATCCGCCGGTCCAGCTGGTACCCGACGAGGGTGCCGTCCTTCACCAGGTCCCACGACTGGCCGGCGACGCCCTCGTCGTCGTACCCGATGGTCGCCAGGCCGTGTTCCGCGGTGCGGTCGCCGGTGACGTTCATCAGCTCGGAGCCGTACCTGAGCTTGCCGAGCTGGTCGAAGGTCGCGAAGGACGTGCCCGCGTACGCCGCCTCGTAGCCCAGCGCCCGGTCCAGCTCGGTCGCGTGGCCGATGGACTCGTGGATGGTCAGCCACAGGTTGGACGGGTCGACGACCAGGTCGTACAGCCCCGCCTCGACACTCGGCGCCCGCATCTTCTCGGCGAGCAGCTCGGGGATCTGCTCCAGCTCGGACTCCCAGTCCCACCCCCTGCCCGTGAGGTACTCCCAGCCGCGCCCGACGGGCGGCGCGATGGTCCGCATCGAGTCGAACTCGCCGCTCGACTCGTCGACGGAGACGGCCGTGAACTGCGGGTGCAACCGCACCCGCTGCTGGGTGGTGACGGTTCCCGCGGTGTCGGCGTAGAACTTGTTCTCGTGCACCGTGAGCAGCGAGGCGTCGACATGGTTGACCCCGTTCGCGGCGAGCAGCCGCGCGCTCCACTCGCCCAGCAGCCCGGCCTTCTCCTCGTCCGGCACGGTGAACGGGTCGATCTCGTACGACGAGATCCACGTCCGGTCCGCGTGCACCGGCTCGTCGGCCAGCTCCACGCGCTCCTCGGACCCCGCCGCCTTGATCACCTGGGCGGAGAGCTTCGCCATGGCCACGGCCTGCGAGGCGACCTTCGCGGCGGCGTCCATGCTCAGATCCACGCCCGACGCGAACCCCCAGGTACCGCCGTGCACCACCCGCACCGCGTACCCCAGGTCCGTGGTGTCCGACGATCCGGACGGCTTGGCGTCTCGCAGCCGCCAGGACGCGCTGCGCACCCGCTCGAACCGGAAGTCCGCGTGCTCGGCACCGAGCGCACGCGCGCGTGCGAGGGCGGCGTCGGCCAGGGCACGTAGGGGCAGTGCCAGGAATGACTGATCGACTTCGTGGGGCACGGATGGGATCCCTTCGGGGCGCTCTCCTGCGATGGCCGTCACGGGCAGTGAATCATGTTGCACCCGTTGGATACTCAGGAAATAGGTACGGTCTCGATCGGAGGCGCAACCTGAGAAAGTCCTGGCAGGAGTGGTCCGCTGGGACAGTAGGCTGGCTCGGTTGCGCGGCACGTCGCCCGATCGGGTGCCACCCTCGCAGCACGGCGCACGAAACAAGTGTGAAGCGGGCCAAAAGGGCCCAGCCGATTCATGGATGTCTTCGGTGTCCACCACGACCTCATCGCCGAGTACGAGGCCTTCACCAGCTCGCTCGTCGCCGTGCGAGATCCGGACACATCGAGAGCCACCTCGCCGACGAGCGGAAGCGCAAGACTCGCCGGTCCGATCCCAAGCTTGCTCTGAACCCCATCTTCCGCGGCCGAGTTCCGCCCAGACCTCCTTCCGGCCCTCGCGCGAGCCTTTGTGTCCGCTGCCGAACGGGCGCTGCTGCACGGCGTCCTCCATGACCACCGGGAGACGTACGACACGCTGCCCGTCGTCCGCGGCCGTATCCGTCACGCGGACCAGCTCCGCCGCAGACCTGGCGTCTCCGTACCCCTGGAGGTCCTCTACGACGACCACACCTCCGACATACCGGAACCGCCTCCTCCTCGCAGCCGCCCGTCGATCGCTGCGGGTACCCGGCCTCGACACCGCCCCACGCTCCGCCCTCCAGCGGATCACCGCCCGACTGGAAGGGGTCCGTCTCCTGCCCGCCGGGGCCCCGACGCCCCACTGGACCCAGGGCCGACGCAACGCCCGCTACGCGCACGCCCTGACCCTCGCGGACCTCGTCCTGCGCGGCGCCTCGTACGAGTTCGGCGACGGCCGGGAGATCGCCGTGGACGGGATGCTGGTGACCATGTGGCGGCTCTTCGAGGCGTACTTGGCCCGAGCGGTGGGCGAGGCGCTGCGCCACCGTGCCGGAGGCAGACCTGAACCGCACGACCGGAACTTCCACCTCGACACCGCGGGCAGACACGTACTCAAGCCGGACCTCGTGCACTACCTTCCGTCGCCGTACGACGGGGTGCTGCGCCAGGCCGTCGTCCTCGACGCCAAGTTCAAGACCAGGTTCCAACGGGACGACCTCTACCAGATGACTGCCTACTGCGTGCGGCTCGGCCTGGCCGAAGGCCACCTCGTGTACGCCTCGGGCCGCCCCGGCGTCGTGGAAGTGCCGGTGGGGAAGGGGGTGCTGAGAATCTGGCGGCATGTCGTGGACCTCTCCCGCCCCTGGAGGGATCTGGCGGCCGACATCGCGGGCCTCGCGGAGTCGATCGACGCCGCGCGAACGGCGGGAGCATCGCAAGAGGCGGGGCAGGACGACAGGTGACCGGGTGCCGATCACCCGTGCGAGTGATCCGCAGGAGTGTCCGGCCGCGTCAACTCCGCCCGCACTACGGTGGATTCATGACCAGCAAGCGCCGCACCGGCGGCAAGAGCAACAAGAACAAGAGCGCGCGCACGAACGGGCACGCCCTCGCAACCCGCCCGAGCGCACCCCCTCCGACCCCGGAGACCCACACCAGGTTCGCGCGGGAGAGCGAGGAACTGGCGGAGCGGTATCCCGAAGACCGCGAGCAGTTGCTGATGGAAGCCGCCGACGCGTGGAGCGACGCGGGCGAGTACGACCGGGCGGTCACCCTGTACGAGCGGCTGCTGGACCCGGCGGGCGAAGGCTGCGCGGAACCGGACCTGGTCGACGCCTTCCGTATCGGCACGCTGTGGGACGCCGGGCGGGAGGAGGAGGCCCGCGCGGCATCCGCCGCCTTCCGCAGGCGGCACCCCCGGGACGCGGGCGCCTGGAACTTCGTCGCCGAGGCCTTCGAGGAGCGGGACGAGACGACCACGGCCGCCGAGTGCTACACGGCCGGTGTCACGCACGCTCTCGGCACGGGTGCACCGGTGACGGTGGACACGGTCGAGGCGGACCCGCACCACTTCGACGTCGAAATGCTCGTCATCGGGCGTCACCGGGTGCGCAGACTGCTCGGCGAGCCGCACGACGACTGGGACGACGTGGCCGACGCGCTGCACGAGCGGCGCGCGTCTCCCTTGCTCGGCCGGGTGAACACGCTGGACGAGATGCACGATCCGGTCCGGCTCAAGCGGCTGAAGGAGGAGGGCTCGGCGTTGCTGGAAGACGAGCTCAGGGGACTGCTGGACAGCCTGCCGGCCGACGACCGTCCCACCCCTGGCCGCCTGCGGAGCGTCTGCGTCCTGTACTGGCCGCCGGAGGAATTCGCCCAGCTCTTGAAGCGCTGGCCGAAGTCAGCGGATGCCTACGGCGACGACCACGCCGGCCACCGGCGCCAGGTCGAGCGGACACTACGAGAACTCTCCGACGAAGGAGCCCCCAGCCTCGCGGTCGGTCACGCCGCGCTGACTGGCTTGACGGCCTACGCGGCTGGAGACGGTGGATCACCCGACTCACCGGCCACCCGTTCCGCGTACGGCGCCGAACTCGCCCGCAGGGGAGAGGCGGCCGACTGGCCACCGCCCCGCAACGGTCCGTGCTGGTGCGGCTCGGAGCGCAAGTACAAGAAGTGCTGCGGAAACCCGGCGCTCGGCTGAAGCGCCGAGGCCGCCCGGTCTCCCCGTGGGCACCAGCACCGTCGGCATGGTCGAGACGGTACGGCAGCTCGACAAGGTCGGGTCGTTCCCGGACGCCTTGGCCGATCTGGACCGTGTGGTCACCGAGATCCTCCTGACCGAGCAGGTGCGAGACCTGGCGACCAGGGTTCCGGCCACGCTCCGGTCCCTCGACGCCATCCACGTGGCGAGTGCCCTGGTCATCGGGGACGCGCTCGACTCGCTCGTCACCTATGACAAACGGATGCTCGACGCCGCCCGGGAGGCCGGACTGGCAGCCCAGGCGCCCGGTATGGCCGGCTGACCCGGACGCCCCGACTGTAGGGACCCGACAGGACCAGGGGTGAGCCACTGTCGGTGCCCGATTGTCCGCGGGCGCCGGCGGACCGATAGGTTTTCGGAGAAGCAGCCTGTCACCCGGGTGTTCGGACAGGCGTTGAACCGCTAACGAAAGGGTGATCTGTTGAGCCGCTCGGTTCTCGTCACCGGAGGAAACCGGGGCATCGGCCTCGCCATCGCCCGCGCGTTCGCCGAAGCCGGCGACAAGGTCGCGATCACATACCGTTCCGGTGAGCCGCCGGCCGCACTCACCGAACTGGGCTGCCTCGCCGTCAAGTGCGACATCACCGACACCGAGCAGGTGGAGCAGGCCTACAAGGAGATCGAGGCCGAGCACGGCCCGGTCGAGGTCCTCGTCGCCAACGCCGGTGTCACCAAGGACCAGCTCCTGATGCGCATGTCCGAGGAGGACTTCACGTCTGTCCTCGACACCAACCTCACCGGCGCCTTCCGCGTCGTCAAGCGTGCCAACCGCGGCATGCTGCGCGCCAGGAAGGGCCGCGTCGTACTGATCTCGTCGGTCGTCGGGCTGTACGGCTCGCCGGGGCAGGCCAACTACGCCGCCTCCAAGGCCGGTCTGGTGGGCTTCGCCCGCTCCCTCGCCCGTGAGCTGGGCTCGCGCAACATCACCTTCAACGTGGTCGCGCCCGGCTTCGTCGACACCGACATGACCAAGGTCCTCACCGACGAGCAGCGCGCGGGCATCGTCTCGCAGGTGCCGCTCGGCCGGTACGCGCGGCCGGAGGAGGTCGCAGCAACGGTGCGGTTCCTCGCCTCGGACGACGCCTCGTACATCACTGGAGCCGTCATCCCTGTTGACGGCGGACTGGGAATGGGTCACTGATCACCATGAGCGGAATTCTCGAGGGCAAGCGCGTCCTGATCTCCGGTGTGCTGATGGAGTCGTCCATCGCCTTCCACACCGCCAAGCTGGCCCAGGAGCAGGGCGCCGAGATCATCCTGACCGCGTTCCCGCGGCCCACCCTGACCGAGCGCATCGCCAGGAAGCTTCCCAAGCCCACCAAGGTCCTGGAGCTCGACGTCACGAACGAGGAGCACCTGGGCCGGCTGGCCGACCTCGTCGGCGAGGAGCTCGGCGGCCTCGACGGCGTCGTGCACTCCATCGGCTTCGCCCCGCAGGACGCACTCGGCGGCAACTTCCTCAACACCCCGTTCGAGTCCGTGGCCACCGCCATGCACGTCTCGGCGTACTCCCTGAAGTCGCTCACCATGGCCTGCCTGCCGCTGATGCAGAACGGCGGCTCGGTCGTCGGCCTCACCTTCGACGCGAAGTTCGCCTGGCCGCAGTACGACTGGATGGGCCCCGCCAAGGCCGCCCTGGAGGCCACCAGCCGTTACATCGCCCGCGACCTGGGCAAGCAGAACATCCGCTGCAACCTCGTCTCCGCTGGCCCCCTCGCCTCCATGGCCGCCAAGTCCATCCCGGGTTTCGGCGAGCTGGCTGCCGTGTGGGACGACCGTTCGCCCCTGGAGTGGGACCTCAAGGACCCCGAGCCGGCCGGCCGCGGTGTCGTCGCCCTGCTCAGCGACTGGTTCCCCAAGACCACCGGCGAGATCATCCACGTCGACGGCGGGCTGCACGCGATCGGAGCGTGACCGCCGCCGGCGCCCCCGAGGCTCGGCCGGCATTTCGAGGGCTCGCGTTCCGTTCCGGCGCGGGCCCTCGGTGCATCACCCGTTCGGCTCATCCGGTCGGGCGGGGGAGAGGGGTAACTGGGCACTCTGGATTACGCGTTCACCTCGCGTTCCCTCCCCAGCACGGCCGAGGAGGTCCTCCTTGTGCGCCTGTTCCGCAGCTTCGCCCCGCTGCTCGTCGCCGTAGCTCTCCTGGCCACCCTTCCGTACGAGGCTGTTCCGCACGCGCGCGTGGAGGGACGGCAACCGGAACGGCCCGAACCCTTCGGCGCCACGTGCCACACGCGGGTCACCGGCTCCCAGGTGACCGCGTACTGCCACAACCCCTACGTGGCCACCGACCGGGTGCGTCTGCACATCGAGTGCGACCGCTGGTGGGACCTCGACAGCGACGGCACCTCGGTCGAGGCCGGGCCCGCGCAGACCGTACGGCTCACCGGACGATGCTGGAAGGAGGTCCGCTCGGTGTGGGTCAGCCACCAGAAGCGGACGCCCTGAGGCGGCACGCGAACGGATAACCCGCCGCCTCCCTGGCGGCGGCCGCCGCGTCGCCCGCGCGGATGGCGTCGACGAGCGGAGCGTGGTCCACGTACGACCGAGAGGTCAGTTCCTCACCCACGTCGTCGCGCAGCCAGTCCCGCAGCACCTCGCCCAGGTCCGCGTACATCGCCGTCATCACGTCGTTGTGGGATGCGGCCACCACCGCCATGTGCAGGCTCGCGTCGGCCGTCACGAACGCCTCCGTGTCCCCGGAGGCCCAGGCATCCTCCCGCCGCGCCAGGAGCGCGTCCAGCTGCCTGAGGTCGCCTTCGGTGCGCCGCAGGGCCGCCAGCTCGGCCGCGCCGGACTCCAGCGTGGACCGCAGCTCGGCGATGTGCCGCGGGTCCGCGCCGGCGAACCGGCGGTGCATCACCCCGGCCAGCTCACTGGTCGCCACGACGTACGTGCCCGAGCCCTGGCGGATGTCCAGCAGCCCGTTGTGCGCGAGGGCCCGGACCGCCTCGCGGACTGTGTTCCGGGCCACTCCGAGCTGCTCGACCAGCTCGGGCTCGGTGGGGATGCGGGAGCCGACGGGCCACTCGCCCGAGGTGATCTGGTTCCGGAGTGCGGCGATGACCTGCTCGGACAGGGCCGATCTACGGGGGTGGCTCAGCGGCGGCACGGCACACCTGCACATGGGGGAGTACAACCAATCATCCTATGATTCTATGCTGGCTGTCATGGTGAGCGAGGAAACCCGGACGACGACGTCCACGGCCATGTCCATACGCGGTGCGGCGGCCGAGCCGGAGAGCGAGACCGGGGTGACAGCCACGCGCGCGTGGCTCACCCGGCTGGTCGTCGTCGGCATCGTGCTGTCCGCCCTCAACCTCCGCCCTGCCATCACCAGCCTCGGCGCCCTCCTCGAAGAGGTGCGCGACGGACTCGGCATGAGCGGCACCGCGGCCGGAGCGCTCACCTCCGTACCCCCGCTCTGCTTCGCCCTCTTCGGCGTCATGGCACCGCGTCTGGCCCGCCGCTTCGGCGTCGGAGCGGTCGTGTGCGCGGGCATGGCCGCCATCGCCGCCGGCCTCGCGATCCGGCCCTACACGGGCACCGCCGCCGGATTCCTGGCCGCCAGCGCGCTCGCCCTCATGGGCATCGCGGTCAGCAACGTCCTGATGCCGGTCGTCGTCAAACGCTGGTTCCCGGACCGGGTCGGTTCCATGACCGGCCTGTACTCGATGGCCCTCGCCCTGGGCACCGCCGCCGCGGCGGCGATCACCGTGCCCGTGACCGGGGCGCTGGGCGGGAACTGGCAGGCGGGACTGACCGTCTGGGCGTTTCTCGCGGCGGCGGCGGTGGTGCCCTGGATTCCGCTGGTACGCGAAGGGGGCGCGGGCGACGGGAGGCAGGAAGTCGCCCCCGCGCGCGGGACGTCCCGCGCCGGGCAGAGGGCCGGCGCGCTGCGCATCACCCGCAGCCGTACGGCCTGGGCGCTCGCCGTGTTCTTCGGGCTCCAGGCCACCGCCGCCTACATCACCATGGGCTGGATGGCGCAGATCTTCCGGGACGCGGGCGTCCCGGCAGGCACCGCCGGCCTGCTGCTCGCCGTCACCATGGCGATGGGTGTGCCGCTCGCCTTCGTCATACCGCGCGTCGCCACACGCCTGTCCCACCAGGGGCCGATCGTGATCGTGCTCGGCTGTTGCGGACTTCTCGGATACGCGGGCCTGTACCTCGCGCCGGCCGGCGGCGCCTGGGCATGGGCGCTACTGCTCGGTGTCGCCAACTGCGCCTTCCCGCTGGCCCTCACGATGGTCGGGATGCGGGCCAGGACGGGCGCGGGCGTCGCCCAGCTGTCGGCCTTCGCGCAGAGCACCGGCTATCTGATCTCCATCCCCGGCCCCCTCCTCGTGGGGGTGCTCTACCAGCACAGCGGCGGCTGGGGGCTGCCGCTCGCGATGATGGCCGGCCTGATGCTGCCGCAGATGGTGGTGGGCGTACTGGCGGGACGTGATCGCACCGTGGAGGACGAGGCGGCGGCCCGCTGACCGCACCCCGGGCGGGGCGTGCACCCCGGGAGGACGGGTGACCGAGCAGGGTGCGAGACTGGCCGTATGCCAGTGCTCGACCCGAACCCCCAGAACGGCCAGAAGAAGATGCTGCTCGTCTTCGGCTCGTTCTTCGCCATCTTCGTGTTCATCGCCATCATCGCGACGATCGCCTCACCGTGAGGACCGTTGGTGGGGGTATCCCCACCAACCCCTAGGGGGTGAGTCTCAGGGTCAAGTGGGTGGATCACCGGATGGGTTGAGGTCCGAAGGTTCCGTAACTTCGAGGTGTGGCCGCGAGAAGCGGGCCACGGACGGCCCGAAGACCCACGGAGGCATCATGTCGGCCCGCACGCACTCCCGGCCCCTTCCGGCGACCACGCGTGGAGTCGACATACGGCTGCCGTGGTGGGCCCTGGCCCTGCCGGTACTCGCGTTCGTCGCGCTGCTCGCGCTGATACTGCACCCGACCGACGCCCAGGCGGCGACGGGTGACCCCTTGATAACCCACTTCCTTGAGCGAGCGCGGGAGCTGGTGACGCGCTGAACGCCGTGAACACCTCATTCCCACCTGCGGAGCCGCCCGTCAACTCCCTGCGCCCCGTGGCGTGTTTCATGCGAAGCTGGGTGCCATGAGCGTCGCAGAACCCCGCAGGATCGTCCTCTTCCGGCATGCGAAAGCCGACTGGCCCCAGGTGACCGATCACGAGCGACCGCTCGCTGATCGGGGCCGCAAGGACGCCGCTGTCGCCGGGCGCAAACTGGCCGACACCGGCATCCCCTTCGGCCTGGCCCTCTGCTCCACCGCCACCCGGACCCGCGAGACCTGGAAACACGCGGTCCAGGAACTCCCGCGACGGCCGAAGACCGTCTACGAGGAGCGGATCTACGAGGCCTCACCCGGCGAGCTCATCGCCCTGCTCAACGAAACCCCGGACGACACCCAGAACGTGGTCCTGGTCGGCCACAACCCAGGAGTACAGGCTCTCACCGACATCCTTGCCGACGAGTCCGAGGGTGACACCCGCACAAGGCTGACCAGCCGGGGCTTCCCGGCAGCGGCCTTCGCGGTGCTCTCCTTCACGGGCTCCTGGAAAGCACTGGAGCCGGCAACGGCAACACTGCTCGACTTCTGGGCACCGACGGAATAGGGCCCCGGGCCGGAGAAAGCGGCGGTACGAGGCAGGCTGTGGGCAGACGTTCCGCAAGGGTGGAACGGGTGGGCACAGCCTGTAACGCGCGGTCCCGGCGACGAAGCCCAAAACCGAACAGTTCCCGCCCCACGAGACTTCCAGAGGGCTACTCCTGGGTGTCCGCCGCCTCGACCTCTTCCCGAGTGACGCCCAGCAGATACAGCACGGTGTCCAGGAAGGGGAAGTTCACCGCGGTGTGCGCGGCTTCCCGCACGACGGGCTTGGCGTTGAAGGCGACGCCGAGCCCCGCCGCGTTCAGCATGTCCAGATCGTTCGCCCCGTCACCGATCGCCACGGTCTGATCCAGCGGCACGCCCGCCTCCGCCGCGAACCGCCGCAACAGCCGGGCCTTGCCGGCCCGGTCCACGATCTCGCCGACGACCTTGCCCGTCAGCTTTCCGTCCACGATCTCCAACGTGTTGGCCTGGGCGAAGTCCAGCCCCAGCCGCTCCTTCAAGTCATCTGTGACCTGGGTGAACCCACCCGAGACGACACCGACCTCGAAGCCGAGCCGCTTCAGCGTACGGATCAGCGTGCGCGCCCCCGGCGTGAGCCGGACCTCGCTGCGCACCTTGTCCACCACCGACGCGTCGAGCCCCTTGAGCAGCGCCACGCGCGCGTGCAGCGACTGCTCGAAGTCCAGCTCCCCGCGCATCGCGGCGGCGGTCACCTGGGCGACCTCGTCCTCGCACCCCGCGTGCGCGGCGAAGAGCTCGATCACCTCGTCCTGGATGAGCGTCGAGTCCACATCCATGACGACCAGCCGCTGCGCCCTTCGGTGCAGCCCCGCCGCGACGACCGCGACGTCGACACCGAGTGCCGCCGCATCGGTGACCAGGGCGGTGCGCAGCGGCTCGGTCGCGACTCCGGAGACGGCGAACTCGACCGCCGTCACGGGGTACTTGGCGAGACGGAAGATACGGTCGATGTTGCCGCCGGTCCTGGTGATCCGCGCGGCGATCGCGGCGGTCGACTCGGCGGTCAGCGGATGCCCGAGCACGGTGACGACGGAACGCCCGAGCCCGCGCGGCCGGTTGTCACCGAGCCCGGAGATGATCTCCGCCTGCATCTTCATGGACTCCGCCCAACTGTGGACGGTGGCCCGCAGATCGCCTTCGAGCCCGGCAGGCGGCTGTGTCACGAGCGCGCACAGCACCATGCGGCCACGCGTGACGACCTGCTCGATGTCGACCACGTCCACGGAGTAGGCGGCAAGCGTGTCGAACAGGCCGGCGGTGATGCCCGGCCTGTCCTTGCCGAAGATTTTTACGAGAAGAGTGGGTACGTCAGCGGTCTGCGTAGCGTTCATGGTGTTTCCACCGTATCCGGCACCCAGTGCCTACCGCGCACGCGGTCCGCCTGACGGACAGAAAACAGTACGTTTCGCGAGGGCGGCGAAGACCTTACGAGCAGGTCAGCGGGGCCCCCTGGGTGTGCGTGGTGGCGGCGGTGGCGGTGGCGGGGGCGGGGGAGGAGTCCGCTTCGCGGGCACGGACTGCGACGAGCCGCCCCCGCGCCCCCCGGTCCGCGGCGGCGGCGACACCGGCCTGGCCATGGTGGGAAGCCCGTACATGTTCTCGGGCGGCTGTTCCCCCTCACCCTCACCCGGGCCACGTCCTGCAGCCGGGCCGCGCCCCTCACCCGGGCCAGGTCCCTCAGTCGGGCCGCTCCCGTCACCCGAACCGGTCCCCTCACCGGAGCCGCCCCTCCCGCCGGGATCGCCGCTGCTGGCTGGCCCGTTCCCCCCGCTGGAACCTGTCCGCCCGGGCGCACTGCTTCCGTCGGGCGACCGTGCCTCCGTGCGCGGGACACCGGGCGTCCACCCGCCCTCGTACGGCCGACGACCGTAGGGGACCGAGCCGCCCTCCTGTGGTGGACCGGCCCCGGGCCCCGCCCCGGCCCCGGGCCCCGCCCCGGCCCCGGGCCCCGCCCCGGCCCCGGGCCCCTGCTCGCGACCGTAGGGCGGACCCGGCTCGGCCGGCCGCGCGTCCTCGGGCTCCACAAGCCCGTCGGGCAGCCGCAGATACGGGTTGGTGTCGCGGTTGGGCGGGCGGTACGGCGAGTTGGGCACGTACGGACCGGGATACCGACCGGGACCGGCGGCCTGTTCCGGGTGAACGCCGTACCGCGCCTCCTCGGCCGCCGTACCCGTCACCCCCGTCATCCCCGTGGCCCCGGGCGCCGCCCCCGCCCCTCCCGGCCCGGCCGTCCTCACCCACGCGTCACCCAGTGCCAGCGGCACCGCCCGCCACCCCGCCGCCCCGCTCGCGTACGCCAGTACCGCGCCCGCGGCCCCCGCGCCCGCGCCCCACACCGCGCCCAGCAACAGAGCAGCGACCAGCTGCCCGTGCAGTTCGATTCCGGCGCCGAACGCGTCGAAGCCCAGGACCGAGATCGAGGCGTCCACGGACACCTCCGCCAGCCGGGCGAGCAGCGGCAGCGCCACCGCGGTCACCACCCCCAGCCGCAACGCGCAGCGGCCGGCGAAACGCAGAGCACCCGGATCCCGCACGGCGAGGGGCACCCGGCCGTTGACGTCGTCCGGGCCGACACCGCGGGCCAGCGGCGTCCGCGCCGCCGCGAGGATGCCCGCCAGCAGCATCATCAAGGCCGCCGCGACTCCCAACAGCCACACACGGCTGTCCAGTTCGGCCAGACTGCGAAGGCTGACCGACTGGTCGGCCTCCGAGCTGAGGAGCCGGTCCAGGGGGTCAGGGAGGACGTTCACCAGCACCCCGGACGCGCTGCCGTCGAACGGGACGAACAAGCCGATCGGAACGCCCAGCCAGACCCCGTTGGGAGCGCCCAGCAGGGCCGCGCCCGCGATGCGCCTGGGGTGGGCGTCGCCGATCGCCGCGTAGCAGGCCGCCGCGAGCCCCGCCGCCACCGCCACCAGCAGTACCGTGACCAGGGCGGACGCAGCCGGACGTACGACGTGGTGGACCGCTTCCCAGCCGCGCGGCAGGGGAGTGCGGCGGGAGGCGAGCAGGGCGATCGCCAGGACCCCGGCCGCCCAGACAAGACCGCCGAGCAGGGTGGGGAGCGTGTCGACGGTGAAGCCGACCGCCGCCTTCGCGTTGACCAGGTCGCCGACCCGGTCGGGCAGCAGACCACTGATGTCACCGAGCCCGGGGACGTCGATCCCGCCGCCCCCGCCGCCCGTGCCCGGCAGATCGTCGAGGCCCAGACCGCCGCCGTCGATCGTGATGACGTCGTGCCCCGCCCAGGCCAGCCCGCCCAGGGTGGTTACGAAGAGGGCGATCACCGCGCCCGCGCGCGCGAGGAGTTCGGACGGGGAGATCACCACTCCCGCCCCGCGCAGGGACCGTAGGAAGAACCACGACAAGAGCACCGCGCCCACCAGGCCGACGCCCAGTGGCGCGATCTCGACGGCTGTGGCCGCCTCCGCTCCTTTCAGGCCGAAGGCCGACACATCACCGGACGGCGTGACCGAACCACCCGCCCCAAGCGCCACAACCGCCGCGGTCATCGGCCCGAGCGAGGCCGTGGAGTCCGCCTCCAGCAGATGCAGGCCGAGAGCCGCGGTGCCCGCCATTCCGATCAACGCCCAGCTCACAGCAGCGATCGCGGAGAGCAGCACATCCCCCCACGGCAGCCTCCGCCCCTGTTCGACTGTCTCGATGCTCATCGTCGGCCCCCCGATCCGCGCGGCGGCGGTGCACCGTGCGTGTCCCCCTCGCGTGGAATTACCACTCTCCGGGCCGGTTTCCACCCCGTCAACGGCGCGTCGCTGTCCGCTTCCACGCCCCGTCCGCAAGACCCGACTTTCGGTCAGGGGGGTGAGCCTGAAATAGTTCCCCACGATGTTCGACATCCCTAGACTCCCCGTGTTGGGGCAAATTTCGGGGGACAACTCAGTGGGGCATGGAGTGCCGGAACTCGTACTGGAATTGAACGGACGGACCTGGACGCTCGATTCGTCCAGGCCCTACACCCTCGGACGTGATCCGCAGGGGGACATCGTGCTCGATGACGCCAGGGTCTCCTGGCGGCACGCCACGATCAGCTGGGGCGGCCGGAGCTGGGGGATCGAGGACCACGGCAGCACCAACGGCACCTTCGTACAGGGGCAGCGCATCCACCAGATGGAGATCGGGCCGGGCTCGGCCGTCCATCTCGGCAACGCGATCGACGGCCCGCGCCTGAACCTCTCCAGCAGCGCCGCCTCGGTCGCGACGCCGCAGGTGGCACAGCCGGCCCAGCAGCAGCCCTTCGCGGCCCAGGGCGCGAGCCCCGGCTGGGCCCAGCAGCAGGTGCCGGAGCAGACCCCGGAACAGAGCTGGCCGCAGTCCCAGCCGCACCAGCAGGCCGCCGCGATCCCGCAGCAACAGGGCCCCGGCCCGGACGCGGGGGCGCCGCCGGTGTACGGCGACCGCAGCCCGACCACCTTTCACCAACTGCTCCTCGGCCGCGTGATGCGCATCGGCCGCGCCCTGGAGAACGACCTGGTCGTCTCCGACCTCCAGGTCTCCCGCAACCACGCCGAGTTCCACGCGACGCCCGACAGCCGATTCGAGATCCGCGACCTGGGCTCGCACAACGGCACGTACGTCAACGGCATGCCGATCGCCAAGGGCGGCACCGCGCTGCTCGGCCCGAACGACATCGTCGGCGTCGGCCACTCCACGTTCCGCCTGGTCGGCGACCGTCTGGAGGAGTTCGTCGACACCGGCGAGATCTCCTTCTCGGCCCGCCATCTGACGGTCACGGTGGACGGAGGCAAGCAGATCCTCAAGGACGTCTCCTTCGGCGTCCCGGAGAAGTCGCTGATCGCGGTCATCGGCCCGTCCGGCTCCGGCAAGTCGACGCTCCTGAAGGCGCTCACGGGCTACCGGCCCGCCAACGAGGGCGACGTCCTCTACGACAACCGCAACCTGTACAAGCAGTTCGCCGAGCTGCGCCAGCGCATCGGTCTCGTCCCGCAGGACGACATCCTGCACAAGGAACTGACCGTCAAGAAGGCCCTCAAGTACGCGGCCAAGCTGCGCTTCCCCGCCGACACCACGACGCAGGAGCGCGAGGCCCGTATAGACGAGGTGCTCCGCGAGCTGAAACTGGACATCCACAAGGAAAAGAAGGTCACCTCTCTCTCCGGCGGCCAGCGCAAGCGCGTCTCGGTGGCCCTGGAGCTGCTCACCAAGCCGTCGCTGATCTTCCTGGACGAGCCGACCTCCGGTCTCGATCCGGGCATGGACCGCGACGTCATGCAGCTGCTGCGCGGCCTTGCCGACGACGGCCGTACGGTCCTCGTCGTCACGCACTCCGTGGCCGAGCTGGCGATCTGCGACAAGCTCCTCGTGATGGCGCCAGGCGGCTCGGTCGCCTACTTCGGTCCCCCGGAGGAGGCGCTGAACTTCTTCGGCTACGACACGTGGGCCGATGTCTTCTCCGCCTTCGAGAACTACCGCGACTACGACTGGGCGGGACGCTGGAAGGGATCGCAGCACTACCAGATGTACGCCGCGGACATCGACGCCGTCGCCCCGCAGTCCGTACACATGCCGTCCGCGCAGTCCATGCGCCCGCCCAAGCCGCAGGGCTGGGGCTCCCAGCTGATGACCCTGATCCGGCGGTACACGGCGGTCATCGCCTCCGACAAGGGCTTCCTGGCGCTGACGGTGATCCTGCCCGCGGTGCTCGGCGCGGTGAGCCTGCTCATCGACCCCGACAAGACCCTGCTGCCCGGCAAGGTGGGCCGGAGCGGCCTCAACGTCCCGAACGGCACGGCCACCACCGTCCTCCTCATCCTCGCGGTCGGCGCCTGCTTCGCCGGCGCCGCGAACTCGGTCCGCGAGCTGATCAAGGAACGGGTCATCTACGAGCGGGAGCGCGCGACCGGCCTGTCGCGCTCCGCGTATCTGATGTCCAAGGTGATCGTCCTCGGCTTCATCACGGTCCTGCAGGGCTTCATGGTCGGCGCGATCGGCTTCGCCAGCCGGACGATCCCCGACGAGGGCCTGATCTTCGGCAAGTTCGTGCTGCTCGAACTCTCCATCCCGATCATGGCGCTCGGCTTCTCGTCGATGATGTTCGGTCTGGTCATCTCCTCCCTGGTGAAGACCTCGGAGAAGACCATGCCGCTGCTCGTCATGTTCGCGATCATCCAGGTCGTGTTCACCGGCTGTCTGTTCATCCTGCACGGCAACATCGGCGTCAACGAGTTCTCGTATCTGATGCCGTCCCGCTGGGCGGTCGCAGCCGCCGGTGCCACGCTGGACTTCAACAAGATCAGTCCGAACGTCGACGACCCCGGCAGCACGGACCCGCTCTGGGACCACACGGCCACCGCCTGGGGCATCGACATGGCCGCCCTGATCGCCCTCGGCGTGATCTGCGGGTTCTTCGTGGCCCGCTTCCTGCGCCGCCACGAGCCCGAGGTCATGCGCAAGTGACCACGGCCGTACGACGGCGAAGGGCGGCACCCCGGTGGGGGTGCCGCCCTTCGGCGTACGAGAGGTCCGCGCGACCTCAGTACGCGCCGTTGACGTTGTCGATCGAGCCGTACTTGTCGGCCGCGTAGTTGGCGGCGGCGGTGATGTTGGCGACCGGGTCGTACTGGCTGTGGACGGTGCCCGAGACGTGGTACGCGTCGAAGGTCGGCTTGATGACCTGCAGCAGACCGATCGACGGGGTGCCGTTGACGGCGTTGATGTCCCAGTTGTTGATCGCGTTCGGGTTGCCGGAGGACTCCCGCATGATGTTGCGGTACAGACCGTTGTACGAACCCGGGATGCCCTTGGACTTCATGATGTCCAGGGACTCCCTGATCCAGCCGTCGAGGTTGTTGGCGTACGTCTTCGCGGCTGCCTTCTTGATCGCGGCGCGCTTGGCGGACCGGCTCGCGGCCTCCCTCGCCTTGCGCTCCTTCGCCGCCTTCTCCGCGGCCTTCTTCTTCGCGGCGGCCTTCTTCTTCGCGGCGGCCTTCTTCTTCGCGGCAGCAGCCTTCTCCGCGGCGGCCTTCTTCTTCGCGGCAGCGGCGTCGGCGGCCTTCATCTTCGCCGCGGCGGCCTCGGCCTTCACGGTCGCGCCGGCCAGCTGGTCGGTGACGCTCGCCTTCACTTCCTTGACCTGCCCTTGGCTGAACACCACGGGAGCGGCGACGGAGACGGTCTCGGAGGTGGCCTGTGCGTCTCCCGGCACGAGGGTGAACGCGAGGGCGGCGGCGCTGAGCGTGGCGGCACCGGCGATCGCGAGCTTGCGGGTCCTGGCCGACAGACGGCCATGATCAGGAGTGGCGGTGTTCTTCGGCATTGCGGATGGACCTCTTCGAATAGCGCGGAGGTCGCTCGGCGTCCGGGGGGACAGGGTGCTTCCGGCACAAACGCCGCGGGCGGACCCGCGGCGTTGAGCGACGGCTGCCATTCTTAGCGGCCGCAAAATTGTGTGGCAAAGGTGTGACGTACTACGGGGGGTAGTGGATCCGGGAAGGGCAAAATAGGACAGATCGGAGCGTCTTTCCCGCTCACCGAGTGAGTGTTTGTCTCCTATGGCCCCTAGTAAGTGATGTGGGTCCTATGTGCGGGGTCACATGACCTCCATGCCTGTCTCACCACTAGTTGCGAGAGCAATGCTCAGCGTGAGGTATCTGTTTCACCCCTCCGCCGGAAGGAGGAGATGCACGTCCCCGAACTCGTGCCAGAGGTACCGCAGGCGCAGCGCCTCCCCGTACCCCCGGTCGACCGCCGCCCGCCCCGCGACCGCTTCCAGCATCAGCAGATGCGACGCCTCCGGCTCGTGCAGCCCCGTCAGCAGCCCGTCGACGACCCGCACCCCGCGCTCGGGCGTCACCACCAGGTCGGTCCACCCCTCGGCCGCCCGGACCACACCGTCCGGCCCGGCCACGGACTCCACGGCCCGCACGGCCGTCGTACCTACCGCCACGACCCGCCCGCAGCCCGCTCGCACGGCGTTGATGAGCCGCGCCGAGGCCTCCGGCACCGCGAACCTCTCCGGATACGGCTGCTCGTGCGCCTCCGCCGACGCGACCCCTGTGTGCAGCCTGACGGGCGCGAACTGCACCCCCCGGCTCACCAGCTCCGCCACCAGCCGCGCGGTGAAGGGCCGCGCGGCACTCGGCATCTCCGCGCTGCCCGCCCCGTCACAGGACGGCAGCGCGAACACCGTCTGATAAACGGACAACGGCTGATCCCGTTCCGTATAGGAGTAACGAATGGGCCGTCCGTGCTCCCGCAGAAGAGACAGCACCTGCCCCTCCACCCGTGCCCACCACAACCGGGAACCGCGCCCGGTCAGCGGCTCCTCAAGAACCAGCCCGCCACCCCCGGGAAGCCGCACCTCCGTCCCCGAGGGCCCGCCCGTACGCGCGCGCGTGGTGCCCGTCCCATCGGGATCCCGCAGCTCGACGGCCCACCGTCCGTCGTCCCCACGCGTCGAGAAATGCACCACCACGCGCGCGTACCCGATCCACCCGTCCATCGCGGCGGCCAGCGTCGACGACGTGTTGACGACAAGCAGATCCCCGGCCCGCAGCTGCCCGGGCAGCCCGCCGAACGCGTGATGCGACACCGCTGTCCCACGCGACACGAGCAGTCGTACGTCGTCCCGGTCCAGCCCCGCCCCACGCTGCTCGGCCGGCACCCGCGCCGACAACTCCTCCGGCACCTGTACGGCCAGCGTCATCGCCCCTCCAGCAGGGACGGTGCCGAGTGCCGCCCACTCGCCGGCCGCTCGTCCAGCAACCGCAGAAACGCGGGCACGACACTGCCGGGCTCCGGACGCGGATCGGCATCGTCCGGTACGGCCGCCGCGTACAGGTCCGTCGCCATGTCACCGGGATCGACCGCCCAGACCCGCATCCCGGGCTCCTCCGCCCCGAGCACCGCCGCCAGCTGATCGAGGGCCGCCTTGGACGCCCCGTAGCCGCCCCACGTCCCGTACGCCTCCACCGCCGCGTCCGAACTCACGGTGACCACCGTCCCGGCCGCCGACTCCCGCAGCAGCGGCAGCGCCTCCTGGACCAGGCCCAGCGCGGCCACCACGTTCACCTCCAGCGCCTGCCGCAGCCCCTCCAGGGACAGCCCCTCCAGGCGTACGAGCGGTATGGCGCCCAGCGCGCTCGCGTTGCTCACCAGCAGATCGACGCCGCCCAGCTGCCGCGCCGCCGAGACCAGTCCGGCCCGGTGACCGGCGTCCGTGACATCACCGGGGAGGGCCTCCACCCGTACTCCGTACGCGGAGAGCACCTCGGCGGTGGCGTGCAGGACCTCCGGGGTCCTGGCGTCCAGTACGAGATCCCAGCCGCGTCGCGCGAGCGCCGAGGCCAGCGCCCGACCCAGTCCCTTGGAAGCCCCTGTGATGATCGCTACCGGCATGACATGCGTCCCCTCGTCCTCGGCTGCCGGTGATCGGCAGTGCACCCAACGTAGGAACGCGACCGTCCCGGCCGCCTCGTCCGGGGGCCGCAATACGGTGGGGCCCTTCGGTCTAGGTCCCTGGCCCCGGGCCGGCCCGCCACAGGACGGATACGCACTGTCACCCCCCGCCGGTACCGTGAGGGCATGAGTCCAGGCCCCACGTCCGGTCTGTCCGCGGTGAGCGCCGCGCTGCTGGCAATGAGCAGGCACCTGGAGGTACGCGACGTCCTCAAGACGATCGTCGCCTCCGCCAGAGAGCTGCTCGACGCGCAGTACGCGGCGCTGGGCGTTCCCGACGACCACGGAGGCTTCGCCCAGTTCGTGGTCGACGGCGTGAGCGACGCCCAGTGGAAGGCCATCGGCCCGCTCCCGCGCCAGCACGGCATCCTCGCCGCGATGCTGCACGAGGCCCGGCCCGAGCGCCTGGCCGACGTCCGCGAGGACCCGCGCTTCGAGGGCTGGCCGTCCGCCCACCCCGACATGTCCGACTTCCTGGGCCTGCCGATCCGCGACGGCGACGAGGTACTGGGCGCGCTGTTCCTGGCGAACAAGAGGTGCGCGAAACCGGCCGGCGGCTGTGGCTTCACCGAGGACGACGAGGGCCTCCTCGCCATCCTGGCCCAGCACGCGGCGATCGCCCTGACCAACGCCCGCCTCTACGAACGCAGCCGCGAACTGACCATCGCCGAGGAACGCTCCCGCCTCGCCCACGAACTGCACGACGCGGTCAGCCAGAAGCTGTTCTCCCTGCGCCTGACGGCCCAGGCAGCCGCCACCCTGGTGGACCGCGACCCCGCCCGCGCCAAGGGCGAACTGCAGCAGGTGGCCGCACTCGCCGCGGAGGCCGCCGACGAACTGCGCGCGGCGGTCGTGGAACTGCGCCCGACGGCCCTGGACGAGGACGGCCTGATCGCCACGCTCCGCACTCACGTCCAGGTTCTCGACCGCGCGCACTCCGCGCGCGTGACCTTCGACAGCCGCGGGGTCCGCGCCCTGCCGGCCGCCCAGGAGGAAGCCCTGCTGCGGGTCGCCCAGGAGGCCCTGCACAACGCGCTGCGGCACTCCGGGGCAGCCCGGGTGGAAGTGACCCTGGCGAAGCGCGGCCAGGGCGCCGCCCTGCGCGTCACCGACGACGGCAGCGGCTTCGACCCGAAAGCCGTACGCAGCGCCGGACGCCACCTCGGCCTGGTCTCCATGCGGGACCGGGCGAGCGGGGTCGGCGGCCGGCTGGACGTGGAATCGGCGCCCGGAAAGGGCACCACGATCGAGATGGAGGTCCCCGGTGGCTGACGCAATCAAGGTGCTGCTCGTCGACGACCACCAGGTGGTCCGCCGGGGCCTGCGCACGTTCCTCGAAGTACAGGACGACATCGAGGTCGTGGGCGAGGCGTCGGACGGCGCAGAGGGAGTCGACCGCGCGCAGGAACTGAAACCCGACGTCGTCCTCATGGACGTCAAGATGCCGGGAATGGACGGCGTCGAGGCGCTGCGCAGACTCCGCGAACTCGACAACCCCGCGCGCGTGCTGATCGTCACGAGCTTCACCGAGCAGCGCACGGTGGTCCCGGCCCTGCGCGCCGGCGCCGCGGGGTACGTCTACAAGGACATCGACCCGGACGCCCTCGCCGGCGCCATCCGCTCCGTGCACGCCGGACACATCCTGCTCCAGCCCGAGGTCGCGGGCGCGCTGCTGAGCCAGGAGGAGACGCACTCGGGCCAGGGGAGGGGCGGTTCGCTCACCGAGCGGGAGCGGGAGGTGCTGACCCTGATCGCGGACGGCCGCTCGAACCGGGAGATAGCGCGTGCCCTGGTGCTGTCCGAGAAGACGGTCAAGACGCATGTCTCGAACATCCTTATGAAACTCGACCTGGCGGACCGTACACAAGCGGCGTTGTGGGCGGTACGTCATGGTGTGACCGGATGACCGGCAATCCGGAACGTTCCCTTCCGGGCTGAGATTCATACCGTCGTGGGAATGTCCCCCGGATGGCGCATCCTTCCCGGATCTCCGGCGTTCTTCAGTGCGTGCCGCGGCGACCTGCCGCGGTGAACGCAAAGGGAGGGATCAGAAGTGAAGAACCTGAAGAAGGCCGCCGCTGTGACGATGATGGCGGGTGGCCTGGTCGCCGCCGGCGCCGGTTTCGCCTCCGCCACGGACGGTGCGCACGCCAACGGCCAGGCCGTCGGCTCCCCGGGTGTCGCCTCGGGCAACCTCATCCAGGCCCCGGTGCACATCCCGGTGAACGCGGTGGGCAACAGCGTCAACGTCATCGGTGTGCTGAACCCCGCCTTCGGCAACCTCGGCCTCAACCACTGAGGAACCGCGACACCGAAGGGCCGAGGTCCTGACCTCCCGCCTCCTGGGTACGCCCGGGAGGCCGGTCGGGGCTCTGGTCCTCAGCGCCGGTCCAGGCGCTCCAGCCCGTCCGGCGATTGAGGACGAGGCCGTCCAGGCCGAAAGCGGGGGTCTGGGGGCGCAGCCCCTGGTGACGCCCCCCAACGGCCAGCACCGCGCAACAAACCTCACCGAACCCCCCGCTCCTCCACAACGGAGTTGTACGCCGCGACCTGCGCCCGCCGGGCCGTCCGCTCCACCGGCCGCAACGCCTCCGACCGCGCCGCGATCTCCGACGCGCTCACCGCCCCGCCGTGCCCGTTCTCGGACGCAACCGAGATCAGCATCCCGACCCGCTGCGCCAGCTCAAGCACCCGTACCGCCCGCGGCGGATACCCTGGCGCCAACACCTCGCGCCCCCGCTCCGCCCGCGCCCGGTACGCGTCGATCGCAGCCTCCGCGACCGGCCCCGACCCGGCGACGTCCAACCGGGCCAACACCGCCGTCGCGTCCCGCAGTGCCTCCGCCAACTCCCGCTCGGCCTCCCCCAGGGACGGCACGTCGGCGGGCGGAGCCTCTCGCACCGGCAGGCAGTGCCAGACGACCTCGACGTGCACATCCCCGGCCGGCCCGGCCTCGTGGACCTCCGGCACCAGCCCCAGCGCGGCGTTCAGGCAGATCACGGCCTCCTCCGCCTCCAGCGCCCGCGCGTTGAACTCGGGAGGGCCGCTCAGTCCGAGGGGATGCCCGGGCGCGGGCAGCGCGATCCGCAGCCCGGACGCACCGAGCGCCCGCAGACGCCCCAGCGCGAGGGTGAGACCGACGGGCGCCGATTCGCCGGGCAGCCCCTCGACCCGGTGCACCGCGTCCTCCCCGACGATGGCCAGTACCGCGTCATCCGGCGAAACAAGTCCGGCCAAAAGGGCATTTCCCCATGCGGCCAGGCGTCCTGAGCGTGGTTCCGAAAACATGCCCCCACCCTAAGGACCGACCGAGGGGAGGGACCGGCCGACCGGTGGCGTAGATTTCGTGGGGGGCTGCGCCCACAGGCGCACACGAACGCGAGACTGGCCGACACTGCAAGGGGAGACAACCCGCTCATGAGCGATGTTCTGGAGCTGGAGGACGTATCCGTGGTCCGCGAGGGCCGGGCTCTGGTGGACCAGGTCTCCTGGTCGGTCAAGGAGGGCGAGCGCTGGGTCATCCTCGGCCCGAACGGCGCCGGGAAGACAACCCTCCTGAACCTCGCTTCCAGCTATCTCTTCCCCAGCCAGGGCACCGCCACCATCCTCGGCGAGACCCTCGGCAAGGTCGACGTCTTCGATCTGCGCCCGCGCATCGGCATGGCCGGCATCGCCATGGCCGACAAGCTGCCCAAGCGCCAGACCGTGCTGCAGACGGTGCTGACCGCCGCGTACGGCATGACGGCCGGCTGGCAGGAGGAGTACGAGGACATCGACGAACAGCGCGCCCGCGCCTTCCTCGACCGCCTCGGCATGAGCGACTACCTCGACCGCCGCTTCGGCACCCTCTCCGAGGGTGAGCGCAAGCGCACCCTCATCGCCCGCGCCCTGATGACCGACCCCGAGCTGCTGCTCCTCGACGAGCCAGCCGCCGGCCTCGACCTCGGCGGCCGCGAGGACCTCGTACGCCGCCTCGGCCGCCTCGCCCGCGATCCGATCGCACCCTCCATGATCATGGTCACGCACCATGTCGAGGAGATCGCCCCGGGCTTCACCCACGTCCTGATGATCCGTCAGGGAAAGGTGCTCGCGGCCGGTCCCCTGGAGCTCGAACTCACCTCCCGCAACCTGTCGATGTGCTTCGGCCTCCCCCTGGTGGTCGAGCAGGTCGGTGAACGCTGGACCGCACAGGGCCTGCCGATGTCCTGACGGCGCATGAAGCACCTTGTGGAACAACTGGAAGAAGCCTGTGCCAAGTTGATCGGCGCCCTGTCGGTGACCAGGCCTGCGGACCTACCATGACGGTGTGAACGACATCGACGCGTGGGTGTGGTGGCTTGTCGGCGCTGTGGCGCTGGGTATCCCTCTCGTGGTGACCGCGATGCCGGAACTCGGCATGCTCGCCGTGGGCGCGCTGGCGGCATCCGGCGCGGCCGGACTCGGTGGCGGAATCGTCGTCCAGGTGCTCGTGTTCGCCGTCGTGTCGACCGCGCTCATCGCGGTCGTACGGCCCATCGCGACCCGGCAGCGCGCCGACCGGCCCCAACTCCGCTCCGGAATCGACGCGTTGAAGGGCAAACAGGCCGTTGTCCTGGAACGCGTCGACGGCTCGGGTGGCCGGATCAAGCTCGCCGGAGAGGTCTGGTCGGCGCGCTCCCTCGACTCCCAACTCGTCTACGAGGTAGGCCAGGCGGTGGACGTCGTCGAGATCGAGGGGGCCACGGCGATCGTCATGTGACCTCGCACGACGTAAGTGAACGGAACGTCCACGGGGCAGCCGACGGTCTGTCACACTCGACCAGCAAGATCTTCAACAAGCAAGATCTTCAACAGGCATACGATCTTTCCGTAGCGCCAAAGCGGAGAAGGGTACGGGGATCCACGATGGAACCCATCATCATCGTCCTGATCATTCTGGTGGTGTTGGTCTTCATCGCCCTGATCAAGACCATCCAGGTCATTCCACAGGCGAGCGCCGCCATCGTGGAACGATTCGGGCGCTACACGCGGACACTCAACGCGGGCCTGAACATCGTCGTGCCGTTCATCGACACCATCCGCAACCGCATCGACCTCCGTGAGCAGGTCGTGCCGTTCCCGCCGCAGCCGGTGATCACCCAGGACAACCTGGTCGTCAACATCGACACCGTCATCTACTACCAGGTGACGGACGCGCGGGCGGCGACGTACGAGGTCGCCAGCTACATCCAGGCCATCGAACAGCTCACCGTCACCACGCTCCGCAACATCATCGGTGGCATGGACCTGGAGCGGACCCTGACCTCCCGCGAGGAGATCAACGCGGCCCTGCGCGGAGTCCTCGACGAGGCAACCGGCAAGTGGGGCATCCGCGTCAACCGCGTCGAGCTGAAGGCGATCGAACCGCCCACCTCCATCCAGGACTCGATGGAGAAGCAGATGCGCGCCGACCGCGACAAGCGCGCAGCGATCCTCACCGCCGAAGGTATCCGCCAGTCCCAGATCCTGACGGCGGAAGGAGAGAAGCAGTCCGCGATCCTGCGCGCCGAAGGTGAGGCCAAGGCCGCCGCCCTGCGCGCCGAGGGCGAGGCCCAGGCCGTCCGTACGGTCTTCGAGGCCATCCACGCCGGAGACCCGGACCAGAAGCTCCTCTCCTACCAGTACCTCCAGATGCTCCCGAAGATCGCTGAGGGCGACGCCAACAAGCTCTGGATCGTGCCCAGCGAAATCGGCGACGCGCTCAAGGGTCTCTCCGGCGCCATGGGCAACTTCGGCAACCTGGGCGGCAATTCGGGCGGCGGAGGCAACTCGGGCGGCGGCTCGGAGCGCCGGGAAAAGCCGTCGATCACAGACTGACGTGGTGCCCGCGCCCCTTCAGGGGCGCGGGCAGTGTCCATTCGCGGCTCCGCCGCGTGGGCGCGACAAGCCATGTTCGACCCGCGGCCGACGGACCACCAGTGGACCCCGGACAAGTCCCACCGGTACAGAACTACGCCGCAGGCTGCGCCAACCACTCCGGCAGCGCCTCCAACTCGTGCTGCCCCAAAGCCAGGAGCATCGCGTCTGCGGGCGTCGGCTCGAACGGCAGCCGCAACAGCGGCATCCCCGCCTGCTCCGGAGTCCGCGCCGCCTTGCGGTGGTTGTCCTCCGCGCACGAAGCGACGGTGTTCAACCACGAGTCCTGCCCGCCCTGCGCCCGCGGCACCACGTGGTCCACGGTCGTCGCCCGCCGACCGCAGTACGCGCACCTGTGCCGGTCACGGACCAGCACACCGCGCCTGGACCACGGTGCTTGTCTTCGGAACGGCACCCGGACATAGCGGCAGAGCCTGATAACCCGCGGCGCGGGTATGTCGACCGCGGCTCCGCGCATACGGATCTCGGGGTGGGCCTGCTCGACAACAGCCTTGTCCTGCAGCACCAGAACGACGGCCCGGTTCAACGTCACCGTCGACAGCGGCTCGAAGCTCGCGTTCAGTACCAGCGTGTCCCGCATCCAGCCCACCTCCTATGCTCGCCGGCCCACCGCGCGGCGGGCTTGGATCAACTCTGGCCGGGCACGCCGAGATGGACAACGCAATAAAAATGCCCGCCTCTGATCACTTCCAAGACCAGAGGCGGGCAAACGTTCAATGAACGTCAGTCTGCGGCGGGAACCTCGTACTCACCCACGAGTTGGGCACGCGCGATCGCGTGGAACCGCAGATTGAATCCGACGAACGCCGGTGACGCGTCCGCGTCCGCGCATCCCGTACGTGCAGAAGAGCACCGACGACGGCCTCAGCCTGGCACCACCTGACCCTGGTCCGCTCCGGCGACCGGATCAGCCGCGCAATGCTTCACGGGCTCCCTTGACGAGTGCCGGCTCGTCCGCCGCGCTCTGACCAGCACCGAACTCACCACCCTGCGCGAACAGAACACCGCCCCGACGGACCGAGAGAAGGTCATAACACAGGGCTACGCCCGCATGTGACGAAGTGAGGGAGGGGCCTGGAACACCGAACGGCGTTCCAGGCCCCTCCCTCACTTGTCCTTCAGTTGTCCTTTGGAGCGCCCTACCGGCTGTCAGAACCAGCTGCGCTTGCTGCCGACCTCGGCCAGCCACTGGTTCAGGTACGCCGCCCAGTCCGTGCTCTGGTAGTCCTGCAGCCCCACCTGGAACGACCGGAAGGTGTCACTGCCCTCGCTGAACAGCCCCGGCTTCTTGTCCATCTCCAGCACGACGTCCATCGCGTTCTCGTCGGCGACGAAGCTCAACTCGACCTGGTTCAGGCCCCGGTACTGCGCCGGCGGGAAGAACTCGACCTCCTGGTAGAAGGGAAGCTTCTGCCGCGTACCGCGGATGTGGCCGCGCTCCAGGTCCGCGTTCTTGAAACGGAAGCCCAGTTGAACGAAGGCGTCCAGGATCGCCTTCTGCGCGGGCAACGGGTGCACGTTGATGGGGTCCAGATCACCGGAGTCGACGGCACGCGCGATGGCAAGCTCGGTGGTCACCCCGATGTGCATCCCGCGCAGCGGCTGACCGTCGATCATCGTGACCGGCGTCTCCCAGGGGATCTCCAGCCCGAACGGCACGACGTGCACGGCACCGGCCTGCACTTCGAAGGCACCGCCGAGCCGCACCTTCGTGAACTCGATGTCCTGCTTGTACTCCTGGTCACCGCCCTCGACCTCGACCTTGGCCTGGAGCCCGACGGACAGTCCTTCGATCTGCTGGTTGACGGAACCGCCCTGGATCCGCACCTCGCCCTGGACGACGCCGCCCGGAACGACGTTGATCTCGGTCAACACCGTCTCGACCGAAGCCCCACCGGCACCCAGGCTCGCGAGCAGCTTCTTGAACGCCATGTCTCTCCTTCTCCAGCGATCCTTAGCGATCCCTTGATCCTTAGAAACGCGATCCGGCCGTGGTCGGTTCCGTCCTCACCCTGGCAAGGCGGACGCTTCCTGGCCACCCCGCTCGCCGGAACACGACTCCACTACGCTCGGACGGCATGATCGCGCCCGCTGACCGTACGCCCTTCCCCAGGGAGTTCTTCGACCGGCCGGTACTGGAGGTCGCCCCCGACCTGCTGGGCCGCGTCCTCGTACGCTCCACCCCGGACGGTCCGATCGAACTGCGCCTCACAGAGGTGGAGGCGTACGACGGCCCCAACGACCCCGGCTCCCACGCCTATCGCGGCCCCACACCCCGCAACAGCGTGATGTTCGGCCCGCCCGGTCATGTGTACGTCTACTTCACTTACGGCATGTGGCACTGCATAAACCTGGTGTGCGGCCCCGAGGGAACGGCGAGCGCAGTCCTGCTCCGGGCCGGCGAGATCATCGAGGGTGCCGCACTCGCCCGCAAACGTCGACTTTCAGCCCGAAATGACAGGGAACTGGCCAAAGGCCCGGCCCGTCTGGCCACAGCCCTGGGCGTGGACAGGGCCTTCGACGGTACGGACGCCTGCGCCGCCGGCGCCGCACCAATCACGGTCCTGACGGGCACCCCTGTCAGCTCCGACCAGGTGAGCAGTGGTCCGCGCACCGGCGTGGCCGGCGACGGGGGCGTCCACCCCTGGCGCTTCTGGATCACCAACGACCCTACGGTGAGCCCATATCGGGCCCATGCGCCCCGTGGCCGCTCAACTTGACGAGCCCTAGAGGGGTCCGTAATGTAGCCCGAGCCGCTTGAACCGGGTACGGCGATCGCCTGCAGCCGGAAGTGGCCAACCCACTACCTACGACTCCCTCTCAGCGGGGGCAATTTCGGCGTGCCTGCACACTGAATTGTGAACGCGCGGAACTCGATTATGAGTTGCTGAGGGAATCGGCTAACGTAGTGAATGTCGAAAGGCCGACGAGCGAAAGCCAGAAAGCCTGAGACGATCCCACCGACAGGGAATCGGATCAGATAAATGATCTGGTAGAGTCGGAATCGCAAGACAGCAGGACCGAAGGGAAAGTGCCCGGAGGA
>NZ_JAVFVX010000001.1:0-31082 GCF_033441795.1 Streptomyces sp. ADMS
CGGAAGCATCGGCGGGTCCCTCACAGCAGGCGACGCAAGCACCGCCGATGCTTCCCTGCTGCCCAACCCCGGGGCAGGCCGATGGCCACAGGCCACCCGTGCGAGCTACCTACCTGACGGCTGGTCAGAACGACGAAAGTCGAGTGATGGTGCGGCGGAGCTTGGCGGTCATGTCGGTGAACGCCGGGGTGGTCTTGGTGGTGTACCACGGGGCGCGTTCGCGGCGTTCGGCGGCGTCGGCCGGGTGGTGGCCGTGCAGCGCGTACCAGATGACGGTGATCGTGTAGCAGTACAGGCCGAACGGCACCCCTCGCTCCACCGCGCGCCTGGTCCGGTGCCGGGCCTGGCCGACGCCGAGGATGCCGCGGGCTTCGCCGAAGGTCACCTCGATCGACCACCGCGCGGCGTACCGGGCCACCAACTGCCCGGCCGACGCGGTCAGGTCGGTGGAGATCAGCGCCAGGTCGTAGCCGGTGTCGGTGACATCCTCGCGCGGCAGCACCACCTTCACCGTCTGGGTGTGGAAGGAGCCGTACCACAGGCAGGTGGTCTCGGCGGTGAACACGGTCTCGGTGCGGCCGTAGCGGGTCACCGTCACCGGGGTGAACCGCAGTGTGGCGGCCAGTTCGGCCGGTGTGCCGAGCCTGTCACCCTTCAGGCGGGGCCGACCGCCGCCGCCCGGTCGGCGGCGGAGCGAGATCGTAGAGCACGGCGCTGGAATGAGTGCGGTGGACTTCCACGCGGCGATCACAGGGGAGAGCAGGCTCGCGTCGTCGAGGTCTACGGCTGCGCGCGCGGTCTCGACGAACTCGACGAGGAACTCGCGGACGGCCGCTTCGGGTAGGAAGCGCACCCACGGAAACGCCTCGGGAAAGGCGTGCGTGAGGATCTTTGTCGCCTGGGGGTCGCTCTTCATCATGGCGGCGAAGATCCGTGTCGTGGAGTCGACGACCTGCACGGCCTCGTCTGCGCGGGCCGCAGTGGTGAGGTACAGGTCTTCGTCGTCGCGGCGGTGCAGGCGGATGCCCCGGCGGGCGCTGCCCTGCATGCGGGCGACCGTGTCCTTGGGCTTCTGGAGCAGCTCCGAAAGGTTCGCTTCTATGGGCATCGCGGTCATGACTTCAAAACTGCTTCAGAAGTCTGCGGCTGTCCGTCGACGGCTGCGCTCGGCCGCCGGAGCGCAGGCCGGGGCATGGCAGGCGTACATAGGTTCGTATGCGCTTTCTGGTCCATTAGTCTGGACGGGAAAGTGCATCGCGTTGTACGAAGATCGCGCATTGATTCTGGGAAGGCTCTGTAAAGATGCCCAGCGCTGAGCGTCTGCCCTCGTGGGTCGCCGTGGCCGGACCGGTTGCGCCGACCTCGACCCGCCCTTCCGCCAACCTGCCCGCCGTCTCCGCTCCCGCCCCGGGGGGATCTCGGGGGCGGCATCGGGGGGCGCGCAAGGGGTGGGGGACTCTGGGGGCCGTTGGGCTCGTGCTGTCCGGGGGGATATCCGTGCAGTTCGGCGGGGCGCTCGCCGTAACCCTGTTGCCCAGGGCCGGGGCCTTCGGTGTCGTGACGCTGCGGCTCGTGGCCGCCGCCGTGATCATGATGCTGGTGTGCCGGCCCAGGGTGCGCGGGTACTCGCGGGGCGACTGGGGGGTGGTCCTCCTGTTCGGCGTGACCATGGCCGCCATGAACGGGCTGTTCTACCAGGCCATCGGACGGATTCCGCTCGGTCCCGCCGTCACGCTGGAGGTGCTCGGGCCGCTGGTGCTGTCCGTCGTCGCCTCCCGGCGCGCGCTCAATCTCGCCTGGGCCGGACTCGCCCTCGCCGGTGTCTTCCTGCTCGGCGGAGGTGGCTTCAACACCCTCGATCCCGTAGGAGTCGCCTACGCCCTTGGCGCCGGCGTCATGTGGGCGGCGTACATCGTCCTCAGTTCCCGTACGGGGCGACGGTTCCCGCAGGCCGACGGGCTGGCGCTCGCCATGGTGGTCGCCGCGGTGGCGTTTGTGCCGTTGGGCATCGTCGAGTCGGGTGGGAAACTGCTCGACCCGACCACCGCGGCGCTGGGTGCCGCCGTGGGCGTGCTGTCCTCCGTCCTGCCGTACACCCTTGAGCTTCTCGCCCTGCGGCGCTTGCCCGCCTCCACCTTCGCGGTCCTGATGAGCCTGGAGCCCGCGGTGGCCGCGCTCGCCGGATTCATGATCCTGCACCAAACGCTCTCCGCCCCCGAGTCGCTCGCGATCTCCCTGGTCATCGTGGCGAGCATGGGGGCGGTACGGACCCAGGTGCGCCGGAGGAAGGCCCCGGTCGTTGATGTCGAGGAGTCCGCCGGATCAGCTCAAGTGCACAGGAAGCCACTGGAGTTGGAGGTCCAGTGACCGTCGGGTCGTGCTGGGCGTCGATGTCCAGCGTCGTCCCGTACGGCCGATGTGTCCTCAACCGGATGACCAGCCGGCGTTCGGTCACCAGTTGCTCCAGAAAGGCACGCGGGAGCAGGAGGCGGAACTGCGGGGGCGGCTGGGGGAGTGGGGGATTCCGGATGCCGTACCCGCCGATGCCCCGAGACGCCGCCGCGTGGTGGAGCGGCCGACGGCCGAGGTGCCTGGGTGACCGAGTCGTATCCGATGCCTTCGTCAGGCGGCCGGCTTCTCCCACACCGACACGTGCTTCGTGCTCTCGCTCGTGAACGGCTCCCGGGTCCACCCGTCCCACCGCTCGCGCAGCCGCATCCCGGCCAGCCGGGCCATCAGATCGAGCTCGGACGGCCATACGTACCGGAACGGGATCGAGCGGTACGATCCGTGGCCGTCCACCACCTCGACGTAGTTGGAGCTGGTCGCCTGGGTGGCGACGTCGTACACGTCGAAGGCCCAGCGCGTCGGGCTCGTGTGGTACGGCACGACGTGCTGTCCGGGCGGCAGACTGCGCAGCCGAGGGACGCTGACCTCGATGACGAAGGTCCCGCCGGGCGCCAGATGCGCCGCGACGTTGCGGAAGCACTCCACCTGCGCCTCCTGCGAGGTCAGGTTCATGATCGTGTTGTAGACGAGGTAGGCGACGGAGAAGTCCCCGTCGGTCGTCTCGGCCCTCGCCGTCGAGAAGTCCCCGATCGTCACCCCGACCGCGTCCCCGCCCGGCTTGGCCCGCATCCGGGCCACCATCGCCCGGGACATGTCGATCCCGTGCACCTCGACCCCGCGCCGCGCCAACGGCAACGCGATACGCCCGGTCCCGATCGCGAGTTCGAGGGCCCGCCCGTCACCGGCCAGGTCGGCCAGGAAGTCGGCGGCCGGCTCGACGGCGGCGGGCGCGAACATGTCGGAGGAGGGGTCGTCGTACGTTGCGGCCACGGGCTCGCCGAAGTAGCCGTCCTGGTCGTCGGTCACGTCGCTTACGTCGTTCGCGGGGTCGGCGTTGTCCACCGGCGGACCGTACTGCGGGGGTCGGCGGTGCCGCACCCCGTTTTCCGGCAGCGCGGGATCGGTCGAACACTCCCGCCAGGCACTCCCGCCAAACACTCCCATCAAATGCAAGCGCGCTTGCTTGTTTCTGGCGTCGCTGCCATCCTTCGAGAGCAGACCGCACCACCCCAACGTCCGGCACCCCGTCCTGTCCGAAGGGAAGCGCCCGTGTCCGAGCCGTCGGCCGATACGTGGACCGTCATCGACGACCTGCGTCAGGAGGGCGTCCAACTCGACCAGCTGGTGGCCGAGTTGGGCAGCGAACAGTGGGCCCTCGATACCCCCGCCCCCGCCTGGACCGTCGCCCACCAGATCGCGCACCTCGCCTGGACCGACCGTTCCGCGCTGCTCGCGGTCACGGACGCCGGTGCCTTCGCGAAGGAGGTCGAGAACGCGCTCGCGTCGCCCGAGGGCTTCGTCGACGAGGGTGCCGCGCAGGGCGCCGCACAGCCGCCCGCCGGACTGCTCGCCGAGTGGCGTGAGGGCCGGACCGCGCTGGAGGCAGCCCTGTGCGCCGCCCCCGCCGGGACCCGCTTCCCCTGGTACGGCCCACCCATGTCCGCCGCCTCCATGGCCACCGGCCGCCTGATGGAGACCTGGGCCCACGGCCAGGACATCGCCGACGCGCTCGGCGTCGAGCGCGCCCCCACCGACCGGCTCCGGCATGTCGTACGCATCGGCGTACGGACCCGGGACTTCGCGTATGCCGTTCGAGGCATCACCCCGCCCGCCGACGAATTCCGCGTCGAACTCAAGGCCCCGGAGCGGGAGTTGGGTCAGCCGGGCGAGTTGTGGACGTACGGCCCCCCGGACGCCCCCCAGCGCGTCACCGGCCCCGCCCTCGACTTCTGCCTCCTCGTCACCCAGCGAGCCCACCGCACCGATCTCGCCCTGCGCGCCGAAGGCCCCGACGCCGACCGGTGGCTCGACATCGCCCAGGCCTTCGCGGGACCGCCGGGCAGCGGACGCGCACCGAAGGGGGGCGCGCAGTGACGCGCCCCCTTGGCCCCCGGGACTCCCTTGGCCCCCGGGACCACCCACTCCGTCCCCTCCGCATCGGCAACGCCTCCGGCTTCTACGGCGACCGTTTCGACGCCATGCGCGAGATGCTCACCGGTGGTCGACTCGACGTCCTCACCGGCGACTACCTCGCCGAGCTGACCATGCTCATCCTCGGCCGCGACCGTCTCAAGGACCCGTCGGCCGGGTACGCCCGTACCTTCCTGCGGCAGCTGGAGGAGTGCCTCGGGCTCGCCCATGAGCGTGGGGTGCGGATCGTCGTCAACGCCGGTGGCCTCAACCCGGCGGGCCTCGCGGAGAACGTCAGGAAGCTGGCCGGCCGGCTCGGCCTCCCCGTCCGCGTCGCCCACGTCGAGGGCGACGACCTCGCCGTCCTCCCGCCCTCCCGACCCCGATCGAGCGGGGGGACCCCCATCCCCGACAGCCTTGCCGCGCACGCCTACCTGGGTGCCTTCGGCATAGCCGCCTGTCTGCGCGAGGGCGCGGACATCGTCGTCACCGGTCGCGTCACCGACGCGGCCCTCGTCGCCGGGCCCGCCGCCGCCCACTTCGGCTGGGGATCGCAGGACCACGACCGACTCGCGGGTGCCGTCGTCGCCGGGCATGTGCTGGAGTGCGGTACGCAGGCCACCGGCGGCAACTACGCCTTCTTCGCCGAGCACATGGGAGGCGCCGGGTCCGTCCTCCGCCACCCCGGCTTCCCCCTCGCCGAGATCCACCCCGACGGCACGAGCGTCATCACCAAGCACCCCGGCACCGGCGGCATCGTCGACATCGGCACGGTCACCGCCCAACTCCTGTACGAGACACAGGGCGCCCGGTACGCGGGCCCCGACGTCACCGCCCGCCTCGACACCGTCCGCCTCACCCAGGAGGGCCCCGACCGGGTACGCGTCCACGGCGTGCGCGGGGAAGCGCCCCCGCCGACCCTCAAGGTGGGCCTCAACAGGCTCGGCGGTTTCCGCAACGAGGTCACCTTTGTGCTCACCGGGCTCGACATCGAGCACAAGGCGGCGCTCGTCCGGGACCAGCTGGAGACCGCGCTCTACGCGGCCAAGTCCCGTCCCGCCGAGATCAGCTGGACCCTCGCCCGCACCGACCACCCCGACGCCCCCACCGAGGAGACGGCCAGCGCCCTGCTCCGGCTCGTCGTCCGCGACCCCGACCAGGACACCGTGGGCCGCACCCTCAGCGGCGCCGCCGTCGAGCTCGCCCTCGCCAGCTACCCCGGGTTCCATGTCCTCGCGCCCCCCGGAAAGGGCGCCCCCTACGGGATCTTCGAGGCGGAGTACGTCCCCCAGGACGCCGTGGACCACGTGGCCGTCCTGGACGACGGGCGCCGGATCCCCGTACCCCCGCCGCACGACACCCTCGTACTGGAAGAACAGCCGAAACCGCCCCTGCCCGACCCCCTGCCGCCCGGCCCGACCCGACGCGCCCCCCTGGGGCTCCTCGCCGGTGCCCGCAGCGGCGACAAGGGCGGCAACGCCAACGTCGGTGTCTGGGTGCGCACGGACGAGGCGTGGCGCTGGCTCGCGCATAGTCTCACCGTCACCCGATTCCGCGAACTGCTCCCGGAGACCGCCGACTTGACTGTCGTACGACACGCCCTCCCGCACCTCCGCGCCCTCAACTTCACGGTCGAGGGCATCCTCGGCGAGGGCGTCGCCGCGCAGCACCGCTTCGATCCGCAGGCCAAGGCGCTCGGCGAATGGCTGCGCTCCCGGCACCTCGACATACCGGAGGCACTCCTTTGACGGTCCTGACCTCCAGCCTCGAAACGGCCTCCGCCGACCACACCTCCCACCGCGAGGCCATGCTCGGCAAACTCGCCGCACTCGACACCGAACACGCGAAGGCGATCGCGGGCGGCGGGGAGAAGTACGTCGCCCGGCACCACGCCCGCGGCAAACTCCTCGCCCGTGAACGCGTCGAGCTGCTCCTCGATCCCGACACGCCCTTCCTGGAGCTGTCGCCGCTCGCGGCCTGGGGGAGCGAGTACGCGGTCGGGGCCTCCCTCGTCACCGGTATCGGGGTCGTCGAGGGCGTCGAGTGCCTGATCACGGCCAACGACCCGACCGTGCGTGGCGGCGCCAGCAACCCCTGGAGCCTGAAGAAGGCCCTGCGCGCCAACGACATCGCGCTCGGCAACCGGCTGCCCTTCATCAGCCTCGTCGAGTCCGGCGGCGCGGATCTCCCTTCCCAGAAGGAGATCTTCATCCCCGGCGGAGCCGTCTTCCGCGACCTCACCCGTCTCTCCGCCGCCGGGATTCCCACGGTGGCGGTCGTGTTCGGGAACTCGACGGCCGGTGGGGCGTACGTCCCCGGTATGTCCGACCACGTGATCATGGTCAAGGAGCGCGCCAAGGTGTTTCTCGGCGGGCCGCCCCTCGTCAGGATGGCCACCGGCGAGGAGAGCGACGACGAGTCACTGGGCGGCGCCGAGATGCACGCGCGCGTGTCCGGCCTCGCGGACTACTTCGCCCTCGACGAGCACGACGCCCTGCGACAGGCCCGCCGGGTCGTCGCCAGGCTCAACCACCGCAAGGCGTACGCCGATCCGAGCCCCGCCGACGTCCGGCCGCCCAAGTACGACCCCGACGAGCTGCTCGGCATCGTCCCCGGCGACCTGCGCACCCCCTTCGACCCCCGGGAGGTCATCGCCCGTGTCGTCGACGCCTCCGACTTCGACGAGTTCAAGCCTCTCTACGGGACCAGCCTCGTGACCGGCTGGGCGGCGCTGCACGGCTATCCGGTCGGCATCCTCGCCAACGCCCAGGGGGTCCTCTTCAGCGAGGAGTCGCAGAAGGCCGCCCAGTTCATCCAGCTCGCCAACCAGCGTGACATCCCGCTCCTCTTCCTCCACAACACCACCGGCTACATGGTCGGCAAGGAGTACGAGCAGGGCGGCATCATCAAACACGGCGCGATGATGATCAACGCGGTGAGCAACAGCCGCGTCCCCCACCTGTCCGTCCTCATGGGCGCCTCGTACGGGGCCGGTCACTACGGCATGTGCGGGCGCGCCTACGACCCCCGCTTCCTCTTCGCCTGGCCCAGTGCCAAGTCCGCCGTCATGGGCCCCCAGCAGCTCGCCGGCGTGCTGTCGATCGTCGCCCGTCAGTCGGCCGCCGCCAAGGGGCAGCCGTACGACGAGGAGGGCGACGCCGCGCTGCGGGCCATGGTCGAGCAGCAGATCGAGGCCGAGTCCCTGCCCATGTTCCTCTCCGGGCGGCTGTACGACGACGGCGTCATCGACCCGCGCGACACCCGAACCGTCCTCGGCCTGTGCCTCTCCGCGATCCACACCGCTCCCTACGAGGGCGCCCGCGGCGGCTTCGGCGTCTTCCGGATGTAAGGAGTCAGCACAGTGCCCGAGGAATCAACAGGATCAGCAGCGGTCATCACCTCTGTACTCGTCGCCAATCGCGGGGAGATCGCCTGCCGTGTCTTCCGCACCTGCCGTGAGCTGGGAATCCGGACGGTCGCCGTGCACTCGGACGCCGACGAGAACGCCCTCCACGCGCGCGTGGCCGACGCTGCGGTACGGCTGCCGGGAACCGCCTCCGCGGACACGTATCTGCGCGGCGACCTGATCGTGCGGGCGGCGCTGGCTGCGGGGGCGGACGCCGTGCACCCCGGGTACGGCTTCCTGTCCGAGAACGCCGGCTTCGCACGTGCCGTACTCGACGCGGGGCTGGTGTGGATCGGCCCGTCTCCGGCCGCGATCGAGGCGATGGCGTCCAAGACGCGCGCGAAGCAGCTGATGGGGCTCAGGCCGCTCACGGACGTCACTGAGACCGACCTGCCGGTACTGGTGAAGGCGGCCTCGGGCGGCGGCGGGCGTGGTATGCGCGTCGTACGCGAACTCGCCCAACTGGAGAGCGAGTTGGAGGCGGCCCGGGCCGAGGCCCACAGTGCCTTCGGTGACGGTGAGGTCTTCGTCGAGCCGTATGTCGAGGGCGGCCGGCACATCGAGGTGCAGGTCATGGCGGACACCCACGGCACCGTGTGGGCGCTCGGCACGCGCGACTGCTCCCTCCAACGGCGCCACCAGAAGGTGATCGAGGAGTCCCCGGCGCCCGGAATCCCGGACGTGCTCACCGCGGAACTCCACGAACTGGCGGTACGGGCGGCTCGCGCCGTCGACTACACGGGTGCCGGCACGGTCGAGTTTCTGGTCGCGCGGGACGGCAGGGCCCACTTCCTGGAGATGAACACCCGCCTCCAGGTCGAACACCCCGTCACGGAGGCGGTGTTCGGCATCGACCTGGTGGCCCTCCAGATACGCGTCGCGGAGGGCCACGCCCTCGAGAACGACCCTCCACGCGCGCGTGGGCACGCGATAGAGGCCCGTCTGTACGCCGAGAACCCCGCGGAGGCATGGACGCCGCAGACCGGCACCCTGCACCGCCTCGCCGTTCCGGAACGGGAGAACATCCGCCTGGACACCGGCTACGCCGACGGCGACCCGATCCCCGTCCACTACGACCCGATGCTCGCCAAGGCCGTCGTCCACGCCCCCACGCGCGCGGAGGCGATCCGCAAACTGGCGGGTGCCCTGGAACGGTCCGCGATCCACGGCCCGATCACCAACCGCGACCTCCTCGTCCGCTCACTCCGCCACACGGAGTTCACGACGGCCCGCATGGACACGGGCTTCTACGACCGCCACCTCCCCGGACTGACGGAACCGGCCCCTGACCCCCACGCCCCCTTGGCCGCGGCCCTGTCCGACGCCCACGGCCGCTCCCGCTTCGGCGGCTGGCGCAACGTGCCAGGCCAACCGCAGGTCAAGCGGTACGCGACCGCGGACGGAGAGGAACACGAGGTGACCTACCGCCACACCCGCGAGGGCCTGACGGCGGAGGCGGAGGGGGTGCGGGTCGTACACGCCGACGCGGGTCTCGTCGTACTGGAAGTGGCCGGTGTACGAAGGAAGTTCGAGGTGACGCGGTACGCCGACCGGATTTACGTCAACAACACGGCCCTCACCCCCCTGCCCCGTTTCCCCGAACCGACGGCACAGCACGCCCCCGGCTCACTCCTGGCCCCGATGCCGGGCACGGTGGTTCGCGTGGCGGAGGGCTTGGCGGCAGGAGCCCCTGTGCGGGCCGGAGAGCCGCTGTTGTGGCTGGAGGCGATGAAGATGGAACACAGGATCTCGGCGCCCACGACAGGCACGCTCACGGCCCTCCACGCCGTCACGGGCCAGCAGGTGGAGGTAGGCACTTTGCTGGCGGTGGTGATCTAGCGGGGCCGGCGAAGACGCGCCCGACAGGGGCGCGGGGAACCGCGCGACAAGCCCCCACGGGCCCGCACCCACCACACAACCGAACCACCCTCCCCCTAGGAGCCCTCAATGTCCCCCGTCATCGAATCCGAAGAACACAGAGCCCTGCGCACAGCAGTAGCCGCCCTGGGCAGCCGCTACGGCCGTGAGTACATGGCCAAGGTCGTCGCCGACGGCCGACACACGGACGAACTCTGGTCCGAAGCCGCCAGACTCGGCTACCTGGGCGCCAACCTCCCCGAAACCCACGGAGGCGGCGGAGGCGGCATAGCGGAACTCTCCATCGTCCTCGAAGAGCTCGGCGCCGCGGGCTGTCCCCTCCTCATGCTCATCGTCTCCCCGGCCATCTGCGGCACCGTCATAGCCCGCTTCGGCACAGACACGCAGAAACAGGAATGGCTCCCCGGACTCGCCGACGGCACCCGCACCATGGCCTTCGGCATCACCGAACCCGACGCCGGTTCCAACAGCCACCGCATCACCACCACCGCCCGCCGCGACCCGGACAGCGGTGACTGGCTCCTGACCGGCCGCAAGGTCTTCATCTCGGGCGTGGACATCGCGGACGCGGTCCTCGTCGTCGGCCGTACGGAAGACTCCCGTACGGGCCGCCTCAAGCCCTGCCTCTTCATCGTCCCCCGCGATGCCGAAGGCTTCTCGCGCCGCCGGATCGACATGGAACTCGAATCCCCGGAGAAGCAGTTCGAGCTGACCCTCGACGACGTACGGCTGCCCGCCGACGCGCTCGTCGGCGACGAGGACGCCGGCCTGCTCCAGCTCTTCGCCGGGCTCAACCCGGAACGCGTCATGACGGCCGCCTTCGCCATCGGCATCGGGCGGTACGCGCTCGACACGGCAGTCCGGTACGCCACCGAACGCACCGTCTGGAAGGAGCCGATCGGCGCCCACCAGGCCGTCGCGCACCCGCTCGCCCAGGCGCACATCGACCTCGAACTGGCCCGCCTGATGATGCAGAAGGCCGCCGCCCTCTACGACGCCGGTGACGACGCCGGCGCGGGCGAGGCGGCCAACATGGCCAAGTACGCGGCCGGGGAGGCCTGTGTGAAGGCCGTCGACCAGGCCGTGCACACCCTCGGCGGCAACGGCCTCACGCGGGAATTCGGGCTCGCCTCCCTGATAACCGTCGCCCGTGTCGCTCGTATTGCCCCGGTGAGCCGGGAGATGATTCTGAACTACGTCTCCCATCAGACCCTGGGTCTGCCCAAGTCGTACTGAACGGCGCAGCGTTGTGAAGGCTGTGCCAGTCGCGCGAGGAGAATCCATGTTCCGTAGCGAGTACGCAGACGTCGAACCCGTCGAACTCCCCATCCACGAGGCGGTGCTGGGCCGTGCCGCCGAGTTCGGCGAGATGCCCGCCCTCGTCGACGGTGTCGACGGCACCACCCTCACGTACGACCAACTGGACCGTTTCCACCGGCGGATAGCAGCCGGACTCGCCGAGGCGGGCCTGCGCAAGGGCGATGTCCTCGCCCTGCACAGCCCGAACACGATCGCCTTCCCGACCGCCTTCTACGCCGCCACGCGCGCGGGTGCCTCCGTCACGACCGTGCATCCGCTCGCCACCGCCGAGGAGTTCGCCAAGCAGCTGCGTGACTCGGCCGCCAACTGGATCGTCACCGTCTCACCGCTCCTGGCCACGGCCCGGGAGGCGGCCGAACGGGCGGGCGGGGTACGGGAGATCTTCGTCTGCGACAACGCGCCCCCCGGACACCGCTCGCTCGTCGACATGATCGGCTCGACCGCCCCCGAACCGGAGGTCGGCTTCGACCCGGGAGAGGACGTCGCGGTCCTCCCGTACTCCTCCGGGACGACCGGTATCGCCAAGGGGGTCATGCTCACGCACCGGTCCATCGCCACGAACCTCGAACAGCTCGCGCAGTGCGTGTCGGTGGCCCCCGGCGACCGCATCCTGGCCGTTCTGCCGTTCTTCCACATCTACGGCCTGACCGCCCTCATGAACATGCCCCTGAAGCAGGGCGCCGCCGTCGTCGTGCTGCCCCGCTTCGACCTCGACACGTTCCTCGCGGCCATCGAGAAGTACCGCATCACCGGCCTGTTCGTGGCCCCGCCGATCGTCCTTGCCCTCGCCAAGCACCCGGCGGTCGCGAACCACGACCTGTCGTCCCTGGAGTACGTCATCAGCTCCGCCGCCCCCCTGGACGCGGCGCTCGCCGCCGCCTGTTCCGCGCGCCTCGGGCTGCCGCCGGTCGGACAGGCGTACGGCATGACGGAGCTGTCGCCGGGCACGCACATCGTCCCCCTGAACGCGATGAGCGACGCCCCGCCCGGGACGGTCGGCACGCTCCTCCCGAACACCGAGATGCGCATCCTCTCCCTCGACGACCCCGACCGGGACGCCGACGACGGCGAGGCCGGCGAGATCGTCATCCGCGGCCCCCAGGTGATGAAGGGCTACCTGGGCAACCCCGACGCGACAGCCGCGATGATCGACACCGACGGCTGGCTGCACACAGGGGACGTCGGCCACGTCGACTCCAACGGCTGGCTGTTCGTCGTCGACCGCGTCAAGGAACTCATCAAGTACAAGGGCTTCCAGGTGGCCCCCGCCGAACTGGAGGCCCTGCTCCTCGCACACCCCCAGATCGCCGACGCGGCCGTCATCGGTGTCTACAACGACGACAACAACGAGGTCCCGCACGCGTACGTGGTCCGCCAGCCGTCCGCGCCCGACCTCTCCGAAGGAGAGGTGATGATGTACGTCGCCGAGCGCGTCGCCCCGTACAAGCGCGTCCGGCACGTCACCTTCATCGACGGCGTACCGAGGGCGGCCTCGGGCAAGATCCTGCGCCGCCGGCTGAGGGAGACGTCGTGACACCGGTCGCCGCCACGCGCGCGCGTGGCATCGCCACACTCACCCTGGACGCGCCCGCGACCCGCAACGCCCTGTCCGCGTACCTCGTACGGGACCTGCGGGACGCACTCACGGACTGCGGCAAGGACCCGGCCGTACGCGCGGTCGTCCTCACCCACACCGGGAACACGTTCTGCGCCGGCGCGGACCTGAAGCAGCCACCCGACCCGGTGGCCTTCGTCGGCCTGCTCCGGCAGCTCCTGGAGCTGCCGAAACCGGTGGTCGCCCGGGTGACCGGCCACGTACGGGCGGGCGGCCTCGGCCTCCTGGGCGCGTGCGACCTCGCGATCGGCGGCCCGGGGGCCTCCTTCGCGTTCACGGAGGTACGGATCGGAGTGGCGCCCGCCGTCATCTCCATGCCGCTGCTGCCCCGCCTCGACCCGCGCGCCGCCGCCCGCCACTACCTCACCGGCGACCGCTTCGACGCCGTGGAGGCCGCCCGTACCGGCCTGCTCACGGAGGCGGCCGAGGACGTCGACGCGGCCCTGGAGCCCATCCTCGACGGGCTGCGCAGGGCGGCACCGGGTGCCCTGACGGAGACGAAACGGCTGTTCACGGCTAAGGTGCTGAAGATCTTCGACCGGGACACCGCCGAACTGACGGCCCTGTCGGCACGGCTGTTCGCCTCCGCCGAGGCCCGCGAGGGGATGACGGCCTTCCTCGAACGACGGGACCCGGCATGGATGTTGTGACGCGCGAATCAAGACGCGAACCCAAGCAGGACCGCAGCCGCGCGACCCGCCGGCGCCTGCTGGAAGCCGCCGTGGCCTGCCTCGCCGAACACGGCTGGGCGGGCTCCACGGTCTCCGTCGTCGCCGAACGCGCCGGCGTCTCCCGGGGCGCCGCCCAGCACCACTTCCCCACCCGCGAGGACCTGTTCACGGCCGCCGTCGAGTACGTCGCCGAGGAACGCTCCACCGCCCTGCGCGCCCTCTTCCCCGAGGGCGCCGCCGACCGCCGTGCGGTGGTCGCCGCCCTGGTCGACCTCTACACCGGCCCCCTCTTCCGCGCCGCTCTCCACCTCTGGGTGGCCGCCTCGAACGAGGAGCAACTGCGCCCGCGGGTAACCGAGTTGGAGGCCCGCGTGGGCCGCGAGACACACCGAATCGCGGTGGACCTGCTGGGCGCCGACGAGTCCCGTCCAGGCGTACGGGAGACGGTCCAGGGCCTGCTCGACATGTCCCGGGGCCTGGGCCTGGCGAACCTGCTCACGGACGACGGAGGACGCAGGGACCGAGTGGCGGCGCAGTGGGCGACCCTGCTGGACGAGTCCCTGGGCTGAGGTCGTCGTCGCCGTTGCTTTGCTGGTCGGGGGCTGGAACTGTCACTGCCTCCGCCCGTCAGGGACTGGAACCGTCACTGTCTCCTGCCGGTCAGGGGCTGAGCCGCTCGATCCGCCAGCTCCCGTCCGCCTCCGCCACGTACCGCAGGCGGTCGTGCAGCCGGTTCTCGCGCCCCTGCCAGAACTCCACCGCCTGCGGGGCCACCCGGTAGCCGCCCCAGTTCGGGGGCACCGGCACCTGCTCGCCCTCCGGATACCGTGCGGCCAACCCGGCGTACGAGGCGTCGAGTTCGTCCCGGGAGAGGATCACCGAGGACTGCTCGCTGGCCCAGGCGCCGAGCTGGGAACCGTGCGGACGGGTACGGAAATAGGCGGCCGTCTCGTCGCGCCCCGTACGGCGCGCGACGCCCGAGACGACGACCTGGCGGGCCAGCGGCAGCCAGGGGAACAGCAGCGAGACGTACGGATTCGCGGCCAGGTCCAGCCCCTTGCGGGAGCCGTAGTTGGTGAAGAAGACGAAGCCCTGCTCGTCGTACTGCTTCAGCAGCACGGTACGGGAGGAGGGCCGCCCGTCGGCGTCGGCCGTGGAGACGACCATGGCGTTGGGTTCGACGAGCCCGGCGCCCTCGGCGGCCTGCCGGAACCAGCGCGCGAACTGTTCCATGGGCCTGTCGGCCAGCTCGGTCTCGGAGAGGCCGTCGGCGCGGTACTGCTTGCGCATGGCGGCGGGATCGAGGGGGCCGTCGAAGGGGCCGTCGAGAGGAACGGAGTCGCGGTCGGTCACATGTTCATCCTGCCGTATCAGCGACGTCACCGAGCGGCATTGAGCGGCGCTGAATGGCACTGAGTGCCGCAGGGGCTCCCCAAAGGTGGCACTCGGGGATATCGTGCTGTTGCCGTCCGGTTGCACGACCGATCGAACAGGGCATCACCCAGGTGACCGTTTCGGACCGCGAGCAGTGTGGAAGTGGCCGTGGAACCGAGCCGGACACACGATTTCGCGCACCCAGGCCGCATGGCCGCACACCCGTCGCCCGCATGTGTCGTACACATCAAGAGGAGCCGCCTGATGTCCGACTTCGTACCCGGACTTGAGGGAGTAGTCGCGTTCGAGACGGAGATCGCCGAACCGGACAAGGAGGGCGGCGCACTCCGGTACCGGGGCGTCGACATCGAGGACCTGGTCGGCCACGTCTCCTTCGGCAACGTCTGGGGCCTCCTCGTCGACGGAGCCTTCGACCCCGGCCTGCCGCCCGCCGAGCCGTTCCCGATCCCGGTCCACTCCGGCGACATCCGTGTCGACGTCCAGTCGGCGCTGGCGATGCTCGCCCCCGTGTGGGGCCTGCGCCCCCTCCTCGACATCGACGAGCAGACGGCCCGCGACGACCTGGCCCGCGCCGCCGTCATGGCCCTGTCCTACGTCGCCCAGTCGGCGCGCGGCCAGGGCAACGCCATGGTCCCGCAGCGCGAGATCGACAAGGCACAGTCCGTCGTCGAACGCTTCATGATCCGCTGGCGCGGTGAACCGGACCCGAAGCACGTGGCCGCGGTGGACGCGTACTGGACGAGCGCGGCCGAGCACGGCATGAACGCGTCCACGTTCACGGCACGGGTGATCGCGTCGACGGGCGCGGACGTGGCGGCGGCGCTGTCGGGCGCGGTGGGAGCGATGAGCGGCCCGTTGCACGGAGGCGCCCCTTCGCGCGTGTTGGGCATGATCGAGGAAATCGAACGCACGGGCGATGCGGATGCCTATGTGAAGCAGGCTCTGGACAAGGGCGAACGCCTGATGGGCTTCGGCCACCGGGTCTACCGTGCCGAGGACCCACGCGCGCGCGTGCTGCGCCGCACGGCACGCGACCTGGGCGCCCCGCGTTTCGAGATCGCCGAGGCCCTGGAGAAGGCTGCCCTGGCGGAGCTCCACGCCCGCCGCCCGGACCGCGTCCTGGCGACGAACGTCGAGTTCTGGGCGGCGATCGTCCTGGACTTCGCCGAGGTCCCGGCCCACATGTTCACGTCCATGTTCACGTGCGCCCGCACGGCCGGCTGGTCGGCGCACATCCTGGAACAGAAGCGCACCGGCAGGCTCGTGCGTCCGTCGGCCCGCTACATCGGCCCGGGGACCCGGGACCCGCGGGAGATCGAGGGGTACGAGGGCATCGCCCGCTGAGACCTCGACGCCCGGCCCTGGGAGATCCGGGGCCGGGCGTCGCGTTGTCCGCGGCAGGACGGGCCCCGGCCGGGCGCGACGGCCGGTGCGATGGTCAGCTACCCGCTCCGATAATGTGACCCGCCCGAGCGAGGGAGAGACTGCGCATGCTGGTCGGGGCGGGGAACACAAGGCACAGGCTGGTCCAGGCGGTGTTGCTGGTGACGGTGCTGGCGGGCTGTTCGGAAGCGGCGGACGACGACGCGAAGGCGAAGGTGAAGACGGCGGAGAGCGCCTCGTCGTCGACGGACGGGACCGGCGCCGAGAGCGGCGGCAGCATCGGCGCCGACGGCTCGGCCTGCGAACTCCCGGTCACCTTCGACATCGCCGAGGAGTGGACGGCGGAAGCCGTTGACGCCGGGTCGGGCGGGGACGCGTCCGGCGGCACGGACGGTGAACTGGCCGACGAGCTCGCGGACGCGTTTCTGCGCCAGGGCCCGGTCAGTCTCGCCTGCGAGGTGGACGCCAAGCCCGCCGGGCACATCGGCTACCTGCGCGTCTGGACCGGCGCTCCGGGCGACGCCGACGCGCGCACCGTACTGGAGGCCTTCGTGACCGACGACGACGCCGCGAGCAAGGCGCGGTACAGCACGTTCAAGGCGGGCGGCCTCACCGGTGTCGAGGTGGAGTACCTCTACACGAGCGAGTTCCTGGACGAACCGAAGACGGAACACGCCCTCGCCGTGACGACCCCGCGAGGACCCGTCGTCGTACACCTCGGAGGCCTGGATTCCGAGGAGCACGAAGCGATGCTCCCGGCGTACGAACTGGCCAAGCGCACTCTGAAGGCTTAGGGCTGGTCCTGAACGCAGGCGACCCGCGAGCTCGGTCCCTCCGAAGGAGAGGCCGGCCGGACGTACCGGCGAGCTCGCGGGTCGGGTGACCGCGTTGGTTCGGGCCGGCTGCGTGTCACTCGCCCACGCTGGTCCGGCACCGCACAGGGTGTGGTGGCAGGCCGCTAGCCCGCAGCCACCTCACGCGTCCGGGTTTCACTCATTTACCCGATCACCTCCCTTCGTGTGTAAGCCACACCCTAGGAAGCGATCGACCGTCCATCAACCTGTTTTCCGAGGCATCGGTCGGGGTCGGCCACGCGGTCGACGAGGTACGGACCGGTGCCGATCCGATCAGACAGACGCACCGCTCGGCCGGCCCGCGGGGGCACTCATCGCGCCGACTCACGCACCATGAACACGTCCACCGCGTCCTCGCTCTCCACCCTGAACCCGTGCCTCTCGTACAGCCGCCGCGCCGGGCTCCCGCGGAGCACGTTCAGCCGGACCAGGGCACCCTCGCCGTCGCACCGTTCCAGCAGCGCGCGGAGGACTCCCGACCCGATGCCGCTGCCCTGAAGACGCGCGTCCAGGTAGAAGTGCTCCAGCCAGTGGACGTCCCCGTCCGGGCGCAGCGCCACGCAGCCGGCGAACTCGCCGCCCACCTCGATCACCCAGGTGTGGGACGCCTCGAATCCGTCCCGGAACCGCTGGCGGACGCGGTGCTCGTCGTACCGTCCGAGCCGTTCCAGATCCGCCCGCATCACCACGGCACGCAGCTCGGCCACCGGCTCGATGTCCGCTGCCGTCGCCGGCCGTATGTCCCAGTCCGCCATGATCGGCACGGTACCGGGCTGCGTGCACCGTTCGCATACTCCGTTGACGCTCCCCTGGAGGGCGCGTTTCTGTGGTCCCGTGTCTGATCTTCGTGTCGTGCCCGTGAGCGAGGTCGATGAGGTTGCGCTTGAGGACTGGCGGTACGTCCACAACCTGATCGTTTCCGCCTGCCGCCATGTCCCTCGACGACGTACGCGCGCGTAGTGGGCGGTTTCGGCTGGAGGTCTCGTATCTCGGGGACACCCTGGTGGGGTGCTCCACCGTTCGGCCCCCCGCCGGCGACGGGGATGCTGCCGTGGCCACCGTCATCGCGCGCGTGCTGCCCGGTTTCCGGCGGCGGGGGTTCGGGGCGGAGATGTACGGGCGGGGGCTCGCGCTAGCGCGGAAACTGGGGGCCGGACGGACCGAGACCGTCGTACTCGCCGCCAATGAGGACGGGCTCGCCTTCGCGCTCGGCACGGGTTCGTGGAGGTCGAGCGGTATGCGCGGGACGGGGAGAGCGATGTCTGGGTCGACCTGCGGTTGGACCGGCCTGCTGCTTGAGACAGTCGGGCATTCCGTACGGTCGGTTTGGTCCGGTGGTGGGAGGGGCAGGAGGGGCTTGTTCCCGGACTACGGCGAATTTTCGCCGTACAACGATTTCTTTCCATCTTCGGGGAACTCGATGTGTGCTGCGTCACGTTCGAGTTGAATGATGGTGAGTGAGCGAACCGTCGCGCAGTACGTGCGGACGCAGCCTGCAGGGGGTCCAGGTGAGTGCTTCCCGGCGTAGTGGGACCACCGACGAGCTGGGGCCGGACGAGCCCGAGAGGGACGGCCCGGAAGGCTCGGACGGCGGTGATTTCGACCTGCTCGCAGCCCTTCTCGACGGCATGGACGCCGCCCTGTGCGCCTTCGACGCCGACGGCGTCGTCACGCACTGGAACCGGGAGGCCGAGCGGATTCTCGGGTGGACCGCTGCCGAGGCCGTCGGACGGCACGGGTTCGCCGGGTGGGCCGTGCGCAGCGCCGACGCCGAGGACATCGAGGGGCGGCTGCTGTCCGCGATGCACGCCCCGGGGCGCCAGGTGCACGAGTTCGCGCTGCTGACCAAGGACGGCGGGCGTGTGCTCGTGCGGACGCAGTCCGCCGCCGTGCGCGGGCCGGACGGCAAGCCCGCCGGGCTGTACTGCGCCTTCAGCGAGGTGCACGCGCAGATAGATCTTGAGCGGTCCATCGCGCTGAGCGAGGCCCTGTTCACGGACGCCAGCTGGGGTGTCGTGCTCGTCGACGTCGATCTGCGGCCCGCCGTGGTCAACGCGCACGCCGCTGACTCGCTCGGCACCGGACGCACCGCCGTGCTCGGGCGCCCCCTCGGTGAGCTGCTCGCGCAGGGTGTCGAGGAGTTGGAGAGCGCGCTGACGCACGTACTCGCCGAGGGTGCGCCGCCCGCGCCCGCCGAGATGTGGGTGAGCGTCCGGACGCCCGAAGGCGAGAAGCGGCGCTGCTGGCGGAGCGGGTTCCTGCGGCTGGCCTCGCCGCTCACCGAAGAGCCGGTTCCGCTGGGTGTGGGCTGGCTGTTCCAGGACATCACCGAGGCCAAGCAGACCGAGCAGGACGCGGCTCAGCTGCGGTTCCGCGCCAACCAGCTGCACCGCGCTGCGCGGGCCGCCGGCGAGTGCGAGGACCCCGCCGAGGCCGCGACCACGCATCTGGACTTCGCTCTCGCGGGCTTCGCCGACCACGCGCTCGTCGACCGGATCGCCGTCATCGGCGGTACGGCGGCCGACGGTTCGGCGGACGACGGCCACGGGCGGGTACGGCTGGTCCGTGCCGCCGCCACGCCCTCCGGGGCGCCGGGGCCCAGTGTCCTCGCCGGCCAGGCCGGACTGCCGGTGCGCTACGGCGACGGGCACCCCGCCGTGCAGTGCGTGGAGCGGTCCGGGTCGGTACGGGCGAGCGCCGGGTCGTACGCGGCCGAGCAGGCCCGTGCGTGGGCCGTACAGCGCCAGTGGCCGCCGGACGCGGTACACGCGCTGTGCGCGGTGCTGCGCAGCCGGGGGCGCACCCTGGGCGTCGTAACGTTTCTGCGGGGCGCCGGGCGGAGCCGGTTCGAGCGCGCGGACGCGATGTACGCGGAGGACGTCGCCGCACGGATCGCGGCGGCCCTGGACCTGGCAGCGCTCGGCAAGGGCAATTAGGTCCAGTACGCCGGTGGGGCCTCAGCACGCCAGTAGGGCCCGGTACGGACGTAACGCCCTGCTCAGCGCTCGTAGAAGATCCGGTCGCCGTACTGCTTCAGGATGCGGGCGTTCCAGTCGTGGCCGCCGTCCACGTTGCCGGAGCGCAGCAGCGGCGGCTCGATGCCCCGTTCCGCCAGGATGCCCGCCGCCGTCGCCATGACCGACTGGAGCACGGCCGACGTGACGACCGTGGACGCGGGGGCGAAGGGCGCCGGGACGGTGTCGAGGGTGAGTACCGCGTCGCCGGGGGCGATCTTCGAGTCCAGTACGACGTCGCAGTGGTCCTTGAGGAACGTGCCGGAGGCGTTCCGGGGCGTCGTCTCCGTCGCGTACGCCACCGAGGTCACCCCGATGACCTGCACGCCGAGGGCACGCGCGTGCAGCGCCATTTCCACCGGGAGGGCGTTGCGGCCGGAGAGGGAGATGATCACGAGTACGTCCCCTGCGCACAGCGGTGACGTGTCCAGGACGGCCGTGGCCAGACCGTCGACCCGCTCCAGGGCGGAGCCCAGGGTGGCCGGCATGACGTCGACTCCGACGACGCCGGGGACGGCCAGCAGGTTCATCAGGGCCAGGCCGCCCGCGCGGTAGACGATGTCCTGCGCGGCGAGCGAGGAGTGCCCGGCGCCGAAGGCGAACAGGCGCCCCCCGGCCGTCACTGTGTCGGCGATGAGCGTGCCGGCGGCCGTCACGGCCTCGGCCTCCTCGTCGCGCACCCGCTGCAACAGCCCGATCGCGGCGTCGAGGAACTGCCCGGCCAGTTGTCCGGCCGGTTGTCCGGTCGGCTTGCTGTCGCTCAGTTCCGGCATGTCCGGGGCCCCTAGGAGGTTCGAAGCGTCTGCGTCGCCGATCACGGTGAGGTCTGGACCAGTGCCCTGTCAACACGGCCGTCGGCCGATATCGCGGCGCTCCCCGTACCCTCGGTGAAACGCACTGTCCACCCGGCCACGAGGATCCGTAACCGTGTGGTTTCAACGCGGCGGCACGGTTGTCAGTGGTATGCGTCAGAATTGAAGCCAGGGCCAGCGCACGCGCCGGAGCCGTCGAGCCTCCGGCACATCTCATCAAGGGGCACGAATGTCCGGACTGATCGATACGACGGAGATGTATCTCCGCACCATCCTCGAGCTGGAGGAGGAAGGTGTGGTCCCCATGCGCGCCCGGATCGCCGAGCGGCTGGACCAGAGCGGCCCGACGGTCAGTCAGACCGTGGCCCGGATGGAGCGCGACGGTCTGGTGGCGGTGGCCACCGACCGGCATCTGGAACTCACCGACGAGGGCCGCCGCCTCGCCACCCGCGTCATGCGCAAGCACCGCCTCGCGGAGTGCCTGCTCGTCGATGTGATCGGCCTGGAGTGGGAGCAGGTCCACGCGGAGGCGTGTCGCTGGGAGCACGTGATGAGCGAGGCCGTCGAGCGCCGGGTCCTCGAACTCCTGCGCCACCCCACCGAGTCGCCCTACGGCAACCCGATCCCGGGCCTGGAGGAGCTGGGCGAGAAGGACAGCGCGGACCCGTTCCTGGACGAGGGCATGGTCTCGCTGGCCGACCTCGACCCGGGCACGGACGGCAAGACGGTCGTCGTGCGGCGGATCGGCGAGCCCATCCAGACGGACGCGCAGCTGATGTATACGCTGCGCCGCGCGGGGGTGCAGCCGGGTTCGGTGGTGAGCGTGACGGAGGCGGCCGGCGGGGTGCTGGTCGGCAGCGGCGGCGAGGCGGCCGAACTGGAGGCGGACGTGGCCTCGCACGTGTTCGTGGCGAAGCGCTGACCCGGGGCTCCGTCGCACAGCCGGAGCTGCGGCAGTCGGAGGCACACAGGCGAAGCCGTGCCTGCCTCTGAACCCGCAGGTGCCGGACCCACGTCGCCGAACCAGCGCCGTCAACTCCTGTGCCCGAGGAGGCACTTGTTGTGTCCCGGGTCCGTGCCGTTCCGGGGCGCCAATCCAAGATTCAGTGTGCGGAATCGCAGCGCTCGGCCGCCTCGCGTGCCACGCTGTCGCGAGAGGCATATGACTTGAGGGCTCTTGGCCGGGCGCGGCAGCGGTGCCGCCCGGCGGGGGAGGGGGAGCGTGAGAATGTGCCGCAGACGTGAAGAGGGCCCCGGCGCCAAGTGGCGCCGGGGCCTGTCCTCCCCTGTGCTGACCCGGAGCCCCGAGCTCCCAGGGTCATCCCCTTCGGACCGTTTTCCCCGAGCGGTCCGCCTCCCGCAGAAGGTCTCCCCCCGGCCGCGCGGATCATTCCCTGAGCGTGGTCACTCGAACGAGGGGTGTTGTGGCCGAAAACCGCATTTTCGAATAGCCATTCGATAATCTGTGAGTGACGGCGGGCGGGGGGTGCACGCTGTACGAACCAGTGATCCATTGCTCGATCCATGGCTCTGCTGAGGAAACATCGATAGCTAGGGGGGTGCCAGGACCTGTGGCGCGGCGTATCGGCGTGACCGGAGCAGGCGGCGTACGCCTGGCCGCCTGGGAGTTCGCCGACCCTCCCAAGACCGGAGAGGACCAGGCCCGGCCCATGGAGCCGGACCGGGCACCCGGCGTGCTGTTACTGCACGGGCTCATGGGCCGTGCCTCGCACTGGGCGTCCGCCGCCCGCTGGCTCGGCGAGCGGCACCGAGCCGTCGCACTCGACCAGCGGGGCCACGGCCAGAGCGACCGTCCGCCCGGCGACATCTACACCCGCGAGGCATACGTCGAGGACGCCGAGGCGGCGATCGAGCAGCTCGACCTCGGCCCGGTCGTCCTCATCGGCCACGCCATGGGCGCCCTGACCGCCTGGCAGCTCGCCGCGAAACGCCCCGACCTGGTGCGCGGCCTGATCATCTGCGACATGCGGGCCTCGGCGCTCGGAGCGGCCTCCCAGCGTGAGTGGGAGGACTGGTTCAAGGCCTGGCCCGTCCCCTTCGCCACCCTGGCCGACGTACGCAAGTGGTTCGGCGAGGACGACCCTTGGGTGGAGCGCCCCAGCCCGACGCGCGGCGAGTTCTACGCCGAGGTCATGCAGGAGTCCCCCGACGGCTGGCGCCCCGTCTTCGAGCCGGAGCAGATGCTCAAGTCCCGCGAGACCTGGGTGTTCGACGCGCACTGGGAGGAGCTGACGCAGGTCCAGTGCCCCGCCCTCGTCGTGCGTGGCCTGGACGGTGAACTGGGCCGGGCGGAGGCGCAGGAGATGGTCCGCGTCCTGCCGAGGGGCGAGTACGCGGAGGTGGCCGACGCCGGCCACCTCGTGCACTACGACCAGCCGGACGCCTGGCGCACGGCGATCGAACCGTTCCTGGACGGCGTACTGACGCGTTGACGCCACCCTGGCGTCGAGGGGGCCCGGCCCGGCGAGCACACCGGGCCCGCGCTCACCGCCCTGGCTCCGGCTCAGTACGTCGGTGAGTGGGCCGAACACCGGTGCCAGTGCGTCGAGTTCGGCGAGGCGTCGGCGCAGCTTCACCTGCGCGGCCGTGTTGCGCCGCTCGGCGGCCACCAGCGCCGCGAGCGCCGGCTCCCAGGTCGTGCCCCACGCCGCCTCCTGCATTGCGGCGAGCCGTGCCGCTCCTGGTCCCTCCTCCGCACGCTCGCGCGCCTCCCGCACCAGCGTGCCGAACGTCTCCCGGGCGCGGGCGAGCCCGGGGTCCAGGCCGGCCGGCAGCCGGTCCAGGGCCACCCCGGGCACCTCCGCCACCCGCGCGCACAACTCCTCGACGTCCAGCGGTGGTCGCGTCAGGGCGTCCGTGCCGAACTCCCGGAGGTCGCTCGCGAGGGACTGCGCCGCGTTCGCCGTCCGGCCGCCCCCGGTGAGCGCCCCGAGCAGCGCCGCCCGTGAGATGGTGGGCGACCGCGCCCGCCGCGTCCCGCGCGTGGATGTGCAGGTAACTGGCCCAAGACCTCCCACCGGTCGACTCCCTCGCGGGGCCCGCGTGTGCGGGGCACCGCACGCATTCGGCGGTGCAGTGCGTCGGCCTCGGCCAGGGACTCGCCGGCCCGGTCGGTCTGCGACAGGACGTGCAGCCGCTGGACCTCGTACAGGAGCGTCGACCAGGTGCCCAGGCCGGCCCGCCGCGCGTGTTCGGCGCCCTGTCCGGCGAGGGCGAGCGCCTCCGTGAGGCGTCCGGTGCGTACACAGAGGTCGACCAGGCCGCTGGTCGCGGTGGCGGCGGCGGAGTGGTCGCCCCGTTCGAGCGCCGAGGCCAGGGCGGCCCGAGCGGCGCGGACGCGACGGGCCCGAGGACTCCGCGCCGATCCACGTGCCCACGTCCCTGACGATCTCCCGTACGTCCGGGGCCGCGTGCCGGCGCAGATGTCCGGGCAGGTCGAGGAAGGCCTCGTCCGGGGGCCGGCCGGGTCCAGGCGGACCTCGTGCCGGGCGAGGACCTCGCCGTCCGGCGCCACCAGAACCCACCGCCAGCGGTCGGGCCCGGCGAAGTCCTCGACGTGCAACGTCAGTTCGGCCACAGCCCCGTCCGGCATCGGGGTCAGACCCCGAACTGTCCGCGCAGGCCCCTGATGACGGCGAGCGTCTGCTCCACCCCGGGGCGTGCGGGGTGGCGCTCCGGGAGCTCCCGAAGTCCGCGCGTGTACATGTCCTCCGCCGCGGCCATGTGTTCCCGGCGGCCGGTCTGGACGAGCCCGAGGAGCGCGCCGCCGAGGTTGACGAGGCGCAACGGGTGCATGGGATGGTCGTCCGGGGTGTCGCGCAGTGCGGCGCGGGCGTGTCTGGCGGCCTCGTTCAGGATGGCGCCGTCGTTGAGGGTGCGCCCTTTGCGGAGCAGGGAGTCGGCGAGGTTGGACTCCTGCGCGACACGCTCCTCGCCCTGTGCGTCGACGCCGACCGGCATGATGTCCAGGCAGCCGCGGTACAGGGCGATTGCCTCGTCGATGGACTCCTGGTCCCTGGTGCTGTCGTAGACCTCCTGGAGGGCGGTGGCCAGGGAGGACATGTGCCGGGGGAGTACCGGGTCGCCGGGCAGGGACTTGTCGACGGCCTGGCGCCCGTAGTCGACGGCCTTGATCAGGTCGGCGGCGGAGCGGTCTCGCTCCCAGCTCAGCCGGTGCAGCATGCACAGCGCGGAGAGGGTGGCGGCGTGGCGGACGTCGTCGGTGGGGTAGACGGCCACGCCCAGCTCGGCGGCCTGGAGCGCGGCGCGCAGCAGCTTCGGGTCGCCGTTACGGCTGTACGCCAGCCGCAGGTCGTCGGAGACGGCGAGCGGGTCAAGGTTCTCGTACTCCGCGGAAGTCTGGGCCGTGTCATCGCTCTTGGGCTTGGATCTGCCGAACCATCTGGGCATGCGCACGCTCCCCCCCACATAGCTTCCGTCACCCCCTCTGTCCCCGCGTTCGACGGCCCATATCCCTTGTGCCGTAGGCAAGTTCGACTATTTCGCGGGTTCGGACGCCGGGGGTTCAGCCCCTGCTGACCGCCGCCAGAATCTCCGGCAGGCGCCTGGCCGTGCGCGGGGCGGCGAGCCGCAGTCCGAGCAGCGACAGCAAGGTGCCGTACGCGGCGCCGGCGGGCAGCAGCAGCCAGGTCCAACGGTCGCCGCCCGAGGTGACGTTCAGCCAGATGGTGAGGGCTATGAAGGGGGCGCACAGCAGGGTCGCCCCGATCATGCCGCCGAAGATGGCGACCGTGGCGAGTCCGGACTGCCCGGGGGCGACGTTCTTGTAGCCCTCCTGCGGTATGGAGTACGGGAACCGGGCCGACGACCACGCCCCGGCCGCCAGCATGGCGCCGAGCAGCGCGAGGGACAGTCCGAGCGCCTCCGGCAGTGCGGTCCAGTCGTCGAGCAGTGCGGTGGTGAGAACGACCACGAGGGTGGCGTACGGCAGGCTGATCAGCAGCAACGCCAATGCCCGGGCGCGGAGTTCGACGTACGCGTCCCGGGTGGACGAGATCGTCATCGCGACCATCCAGAAGGCGGAGGTGTCCTGGCCGAACTGGTTGTACATCTGGATGCCGAGCATCCCGGCCGCGAAGCAGGCGAAGTAGATCGTGCCGGTGCCCTGCAGCGCGTTGAACACCGGCACGATCAGCCCGATCGCGAGCGAAGTCACCCACGCGGCCTTGGTCTTGGGGTCGCGCCACGCATAGCGCAGACTCCGCTCCATGACGGTCCCGGTACGCCCGCCCGGCAGCAGCCGCTCCAGTCCGGTGGAGGTCCGCTCCCGTGCACCGGAGGGCTCGGCGGCCTGGAGCGTGGACCCGTCGGGAGAGGTCATCAGCCGGGTCAGAGTCCCCGACCAGGACCTCAGCAGCAGCACCAACGCACCCGTGCTGAGCGCGAGTTGGGCGGCAGCGATTCCGTACGACCCCTGACTCGCCGAGTCCACGGCCCCGACGGCCGAGGCGGGCGGCACCCACGCCAGCACCTCGGCGACCGGGTCGAGTTTGCCGAGACCCGCCGAACCGAGCTGCTGTGCACCGAAGTTGACGAGCTGCGCCCCGACCGCGATGACCAGTCCGCTGAGTACGGCGAGATCGCGCCCCTTGCGGCTGCTGAGCAGCCGGATGTTGGCGGCGGCGACGGCCCGCGCGAGCGCCACGCAGACGAGCAGCGCGAGCGGGACGGCGACGAGCGACACGACGACCGCCGCCCCGCCGCGCGCCAGGGCGATCGCCGATCCGACGAGCAGGGACAGCGTGAACAGCGGCCCCATGCCGACGAGCGAGGCCGCGAGCAGCGCCCGGACCAGCGGCCGGGGACGCAGCGGGAGCATCACCAGCCGGGTCGGGTCGAGGGTCTCGTCCCCGCTGGGAAAGAACAGCGGCATGACGGCCCAGCCCAGGGCCATGACCGAGAGGAGGAGGACGGTGACGGACGCGGCGTGTGCGTTGTCGCGCAGCGCGATCAGGCCGAGGAACTGGATCGCGGCGATCAACAGCACGACGACGACAGAGGAGATGTAGGCGGCCCGCCGCCCCGCGGACTGCCGCAGCCCGTTGCGCAGCAGCGACAGCTTCAGCCGTACGACGACTGCGGTGATCGACCCTTCCGAACCTGCCGGGCTCACCGGGCGCCGCCGCCCAGCCAGTCGAGGTGGGACCCGTGGTCGCGCCCGCCCGCGCCGACGAGTTCGAGGAACGCCTGCTGGAGCGAGGGCGCGTCCCCCCGCACCTCGGCCAGCGAACCGTGCGCCCGGATACGTCCCGCCGCCATCACCGCGACCCAGTCGCACAGCGACTCGACCAGCTCCATGACATGGGAGGAGAAGACGACGGTGGCGCCGGAGGCCGTGTAGCGCTCCAGCACACCCCGGATGATCTGTGCCGACACCGGGTCCACGCCCTCGAACGGCTCGTCGAGGAACAGGACTTCGGGATTGTGGAGAAGAGCGGCCGCGAGGCCGATCTTCTTGCGCATGCCGGTCGAGTAGTCGACGACGAGCTTGTGCCGTGCGCCGGCCAGGTCGAGGACGTCGAGAAGCTGGGCGGCCCTCTTGTCGACCTCGGCGCCGGGCAGCCCGCGCAACCGTCCCGAGTAGGCGAGGAGTTCACGCCCGGACAGCCGTTCGAAGAGCCGAAGCCCTTCGGGCAGCACCCCGATCCGTGCCTTGACCTCGACCGGGTCGCGCCACACGTCGTGCCCGACGACCTCCACGGTGCCCTGGTCGGGCCGCAGCAGCCCGGTCACCATGGAGAGTGTGGTGGTCTTCCCGGCCCCGTTCGGCCCGACGAGCCCGACGAACTTCCCCGCGGGCAACTCCAGATCGATCCCGGCAACAGCAACCTGCTGCCCGAACCGCTTCCACAGACCCTGTACACGCACGGCAGCACCTTCAACCATGCGAGCACCATAAGGTTTCCAGGGGGCGCGGAAGGTTTTTCAGGGGCGCGGGGAAGTACGCGACCAGTCACGACGCACCCGCACCCGCCGCACAGCCGAAACCAGGCACCCCAGGAAGCGAGTTACCGATCCCGCCCGCAGGCGTAGGCGAGCGGTGAGATCAGCTCCTCCGCATCCGGCAGCCACCGATTCGCGGGCGTAGGCCGGCAGGCCCACTGCACAGCCCCCCGGGACCCGTACCGGGTGGGCGGCGCAGCCACATACGCCCCCTCGGCCAGCACGACAAGATCAAGAGAGGCCGGCGACCACCCCAACCTGCGCACAAGGTCGGGCACCTTCACCGACGCCCCCGGCAGCACGAAGAACCGCATCCGCCGATCCGGCGTCAACGTCACCGGCCCGAGCGTCAGTTCCATCCGCTCCATCCGCGCCAGCGCGAGAAACCCGGCCGTCTCGGGCACGTCGATCGCATCGAACGTGAGCCCGGTCGGCAGCAGGATCGACGCCGTCGGCTGCTCGGTCCACATTCGACGCGCGACGGTCGCACTGCCCGTGGCCTGCGTCATCCAGTCGGGACGCGACGGGTGTGCGCCGGGCAGGGCGCACGCGGCGTCGCCGCAGGAGCAGCGCTGCACCCCGTCGACTGCTTCCAGCCACGTACCGGGAAACACGTCCCAGTGGCGCTCTTCGGCGTAACGGACGGCGGTTTCCAAGAGGGATTCGCCGCGTTGCTTGGGGATTTGGGCAGCATCAGGGCCCGCGATGGTCTCTTCCACGATGAGCACAACTCTAGTGGGAATCACGAGTTACGCCTGTCACATGCGCGGGGGAGGAGCATCGATTCCGCATCTGGGGCGCATGGATGCATGTGTGGGGGCGCGCAGGAGGATCCGGGACGGGGCTGGGTAGGCAGGGGGAGGGCCGGGCATCCGTCTTTACCCCGGCAATCCTCACATGCCTCGCATTTTCGGCAGGCCGACGGGGCATTGATCTTCAAGGCCGGATCTTTTCGCCGTACGCGGACGAGCACCCGAACAGGTACGCGGACGAGTGCGGGAGGGATTCGGGCACGGAAGACACGTCAACTCGGTGCGTGGGCACGGCACCGCAGCCTCAGGGGGTACGGCATGGCCGCAAGGCCTCTCGTCGCACGGCAGCCGAACGAACGGCTGCAGGCGCTCATCCAGGAAGCGGGCTGCTCGAACGCCGGGCTGGCCCGCCGGGTCAACATGTGCGGTGCCGAGCACGGCCACGATCTGCGCTACGACAAGACGTCGGTGGCCCGTTGGCTGCGCGGACAGCAGCCGCGGGGGAGGGCGCCCGCGATCATCGCCGAGGCCCTCGGCCGCAAACTGGGCCGCACGGTCACGATCGACGAGATCGGCATGGCCAACGGCAAGAACCTCGCCTCGGGCGTCGGGCTCCAGTTCTCCCCGACCGTCCTCGGTGCCATCGAGCAGGTGTGTGAGCTGTGGCGCAGTGACGTGGGCCGGCGGGACTTCCTCTCCGGTTCGTCCGTCGCCGCGTCCGCGCTCGTGGAGCCCAGCCGCGACTGGCTGATCTCGTCCCCCGACTCCCAGGTGGCGCGCCAGGCGGGGCCCCGCGTGGGGCCGTCGGACGTGGCGGCGGTGCGCGCGATGACGCAGGCACTGACGGACCTCGACCACCAGTACGGCAGCGGGCATGTGCGCCCGGTCGTCGTGCACTACCTCAACAGCGTCGTCTCCGGGCTGCTGGCGGGCTCGTACCGGGAGGCCGTGGGGCGCGATCTCTTCGCCGCCGTCGCACGGCTGACCGAACTCGCCGGGTACATGGCCGTCGACACGGGCCAGCCCGGTCTCGCCCAGCGCTACTACATCCAGGCGCTCCGGCTCGCCCAGGCGGCCGGGGACCGGGGGTACGGAGGCTACGTACTCGCCGCGTCCATGAGCCATCTCGCCGCGCAGCTCGGAAACCCGCGTGAGATCGCGCAGTTGGCGCGCGCGGCGCAGGAGGGGGCGCGTGGCAGGGTCACTCCGCGGGCGGAGGCGATGTTCTACGCGGCCGAGGCCCGGGGGCACGCGCTGATGGGCGACGCGCGGTCCGCCCAGCTGGCCTCCGGGCGCGCCGTCAACGCGCTGGACGCGGCCGATCCGGAGTCCGGGGACGACCCGGTGTGGATCGCTCACTTCGACGGGGCGTACCTGGCCGACGAGCTGGCGCACTGCCACCGGGACCTCGGGCAGGCCGAGGCGGCGGCGCGGTGCGCGGAGGAGTCCCTGGCCGGGCACCCCGAGACACGGGCGCGGCGCCGGGCCATCGGACTGGTGCTGCTGGCGACGGCCCAGGTCCAGCAGCGCGAGGTGGAGGAGGCCTGCCACACGGGTCTGCGCGCGGTGGAACTCCTGGGCACCCTGCGCTCCAACCGGGGCGCCGAGTACCTGGACGACCTCCACCTGCGCCTGGAGCCGTACCGCGACGAACCGGTGGTCAGGGAGTTCGGGGCGCGGCTGGACCTGCGGGCGGCGGCGTGACAGGAGACACAGCGGAAGGCTGAGGGGCTGGTGGGGGAGTGGTCTGGTCCTGTGCTGCGTGGAATGGGATTCCGGGGACCCGGTAGCGTTAACCGACGATTCCGAAGGTCCCCCATCAGTAGGAGTCCCGGTGACGCAGAGTGGACAGGGCGAGGAGCCCTCGCCGCGCGTGGCGCGCGAAGGCATCGTGCTGCCCTCCGACGGTGGTGAACCGCTGCTGCCGGGTATGACGGGGAGAAGCGGCGGCCAGCCCGCTCCCGCCCCTGCGCCGCCCCCGGCCCCGACCGGCGGTCAGGCCTGGGGACAGTCGTGGGGTCCGGACACGAACCAGCCCCGGACCCACCCGCAGGCCCAGCCCCCGGCAGCCGAGGGCTGGTCCACGCCGGACGACGCCCAGCAACACCAACAGTGGGGCGCCCAGGGCCAGTTCCAGCCCCAGCCGCAGTACCAGCCCGAGCAGCAGGCGCCGTCGGCACAGGCACCGGCGTGGAACAACGACCCGAGGGGCGCCGACAGCTGGCCCCAACAGCCCGGCTACGGCGCCCAGCAGGCCCCGGGCGCTCCCCTGCCCGTACCGCATGCCGAGTCCGCGCCGCCGCCGCCCGTGGCCGGCGGCACCCCCATGCCGCAGCACCAGCAGCAGCCCTACGGCCAACCCCAGCACCCCGGCGCGTACGGGCAGTACGGCGCCCCTTCCGCCCCGCTGCCCCCCGAGGGCGGTGCGGCCGTCCCGTACGCCGCCGCGCCCGGTGCTCCGCTGCCGCACGCCGACGAGGGTGCGACGCAGTACATTCCGCCTGTTGCGGGTGCCTCCG